>DASPQU010000293.1:0-3782 GCA_035624805.1 Binataceae bacterium (SeqCode)
CGATCGCGCGGCCTCCCACTTCTTTCAGCAGCAGAATCGACGCGGTTCCAACGCCGCTGCCGCCGCCGTGGATTAGAACGGATTCCTCCGGTTCGTGGCGCGCGAGTTCGAAGATGTTCAGGTAGGCGGTCAGGAAAACCTCGGGAAGCGCGGCAGCTTCGGCGTCGGAGAGCGACACGGGAACGTGCATCGCCGATCCATGATGGACGGCAGCCCTCTCGGCGTATCCGCCACCCGCGAGCAGCGCCATCGCACGATCGCCGACCCGCCATCCGGAGACCTTCGATCCGACCTGGATCACGTCACCCGCGCATTCAAGCCCGATTATCTCGGAAGCGCCCGGCGGCGGCGGATAGAAACCCTGGCGCTGCATAATATCGGCGCGATTAACGCCGGCGTGGCTGACTCGAATAAGGATTTCTTCGGGCTTGATGACGGGATCGGGAACGTCCGCGATTTTGAGAACGCTTTCGTCTCCGGGTCTCTCGGCGATTACGGCTTTCATGCCGGATATATAAGCGCGCGACGGTAGATTTTCACAAGTTGGGCGCTGCCGCACTCCTCACCAATAGATCATCTTGATCGTCAGCGTCAGCTCGCCGCCTTTATAATCGAAACTGCAATCGGAAAATTTGGGTGCGGAAAATCGCGGATGCGCGTTGTTTGAAAATCCGTATCCCTCCTGCGGGATGCCGAGGAAGTTCTGGTCGAACTTCCCGTTGCCGTTCTCGTCATGAAAGACCACGAGCGCATAAGCGCCCGGCGCGAGCGATTTGAAATCGCACGTTCCGGCGTTGTCTTTGATCGGACCATCCGTGTCGCGCAGAGCGTGATCGTCGTCCCCGGGAAACGCATTCGCATCGTTGAAGAGCGTGCAGTGCACCTGCCCGTTGGAGTTGCGAAGACCGACCAGGTGGACGTGCAAAATGTTGTCGGAAGCCGCAGCGGACTCGGCGCTTTGATTCGGAGCTTGCGCAAAAGCGACGGACCCTGCGAGAGCGACGATCGCTAACGACACGAACAATGACGGAATGCGGAACACGCGCTCAAGCGTAACGAAAAAAAGAGGGCCCGCTAAGGGCCCTCTTTTTCTGCATATCGAAGCATCGCTCAGTTGTAATTGTTGATCACCGTCACGCCGACGTTCTGGAACGTGTTCATCTCCTCAAAGATTTTGTTGATTCCTTTGAGATCGCAGGTTCCCGTGACCATCTTTTTCGGCGTGCACTTTCCCGACTCGACCATCGCAAGCATCTGCGGATAGTGCGATGCCTGCATCCCGACCGATCCGATCAGCTCAAGCTCCATCGTGACAATCCGATCGATCGGCATCGAAACCTCCCCGCCCTCGGCCTTGGTCGTCAGACCGATTTGCAGATGGCGTCCCTGCTTGCGAAGGCTCATCACCGAGTTGCGGCACGTAGCGGCGACGCCGAGCGCATCGACCGCGACGTGCACGCCGCCCTTGCTTAGATCGAGCACCGCGCCGACCGGCTCGGTCTTCGCGCCATTGATGACGTGGGTCGCGCCGAGGCCCTTCGCGAGTTCGAGTTTGGCGGAATCGAGATCGATCCCGATCACGTTCGCGCCCATCGCAGCGGCAACGTTGATCGCCGACAGCCCGATACCGCCGCATCCGTAAACCGCGACCCATTCGCCAGGCTTCACCTCGGCGCGATCGACGATCCCGTGAAACGATGTCATGAACCGGCATCCCATCGAGGCGGCCGCAATAAAATCGATACTCGGCGGAAGCGCCACGAGGTTGAGATCAGCGAACGGAATCCCAACCAGCCGCCCAAAGCCTCCGGGATAGGAGAATCCGGGCAGCATCGGCGTCAGACATACGTTCGATTGACCGTTGCGGCAGTATTCGCATGTGCCGTCGCCCTGGCTGAACGGCACGACAACGCGATCGCCCTTCTTGAAGTTCTTGACCTCCTTGCCGACCTCGGCGACGACGCCGCAGAACTCGTGTCCGAGCACCGCACCGGGCTGAGCGGCAAGCCCGAGCCAGGTCCAGTCGCCCGACCATGCGTGCCAGTCGGAGCGGCAGATGCCGTTGGCTTCGACCTGGATGATGGCGCCGTTGGGGGCGCAGGTTGGATCGGGGAGGTCCTTCACGACGAGCGGTTTCCTCGTCGCTTCGAAAACGGCGGCTTTCATGTTGAGTCTCCTTTGAATCCGGCTTGAGACGCGCGCGATAGGTTCCGGCGATCGCGCGCCTGTGGCCTTTCTTAGACTGAAACCGTCACGACTGCAAAAGGAAAACGGACAACCGAATGAAGGGATCTCCCGCAGCCTCTTTCGGTGAGACAGGCGTCCCTGCCTGTCCGCCGCCGCGCGCGCGAACCTCGCGACAGCGGCGCGCAAAATCTTTGAAAGAAATCGCTTCGCGTTTATCCTTCGACTTCGGCCGCAGCGGCCTTCGCTCAGGATGACGTGTTTTTTCTGCCGAAGCCCTACGCCAGCAGGGCAGCGACCGTCTTTGCGAACGATGCGGCGTCGGGCGCATCGATCTCGACCGCGTGCATATCCGCTCCCGCTTCCTCGTGCGCCTTGAGGCGCTCGCGCGCCCCGGCGACGTCGCCCACGAATCCCAGCTCTGACAGCATCTTGGGCGATACCGCTTCGGTTCCGGCCTTGGAGCCGCCGCTGTCGAACGCCGCGCGAATCTTCTTCACCTCTTCGCCGAAACCGAATCGGGTGAGCTGCTCGGAGTAGAAGGTTCCCATCCGCGCCGCGTAGAAGGCGACGTTGGCAGCCTGCGCCACGCGTGCGCGATCAGGATTACTCGTCACGACGATCGCGCCCGGAGCCTTGACCTCGACCGCGCGCGGATCGCGTCCGGCCGCCGAGGCTATACCGCGAAACTCGGAAATCGCACTCTTGAGTCCGCTCAGCGGAATCATCACCGGCAGCCATCCGTCGGCCTTCTTGGCCGTAAACTCGACGCTGTTCTTGTTCAGCGATGCGATGAAAATCGGAATGTGCTTGCGCGGCGGCTCGAAGCGCAGCGTGAATCCGCGCTTGAGGCTGAACACCTTGCCCTCGTAGTTGAGCGGCGTCCCCGCCATCAGAGTGTTGATTATGTCCACATACTCGCGAAGGCGCGTCAGGGGAGGATTAAACTTGACGCCGTGGAAATGCTCGATCACCTGCGGACCGCTGGTGCCGAGCCCGATTATCATCCGGCCTCCCGAAAGCTCGTCGAGCGTTCCGAAATGCTGCGCGAGCGCAGCCGGCGTGCGCGAATAGATATTCACGATCGAGGTCCCGAGCTGGACCTTCTTCGTATGCTCTGCCAGCAGCGTAAGGAGCGTGAACGCGTCGCGCCCCCATGCTTCCGCCACCCAGATTGAATGAATCCCGGCCTCGTCGGCGAGCTTCGCACGCTCGATAACGGCCTTGAAGTCGAGTTTCCCCTGCCAGTTGATTCCTATCGTAAGCTTGCGAGCCATTGTTGCAGTCCTCCGTAATCTGTTTTGCGAACCTAGCGCGGGATCACGGGCAGCACGATGTGCGACGGCGTCGCCGGGCTGTGGAAAATCGTCTGCCGCGCGCTCTTGAGTTCGCGGTCGACGCCGAACGCGTTGCCGGTATTGGGATTGCGGTCGAAGCGCGGGAAGTTGCTCGAAGTAACCTCGAGGCGAATCCGATGGCCACGCTTAAACACGTGACTCGTCGCCCACAAATCGATCGAATACTCGTAGGTCTTGCCGCGCGTGACCGGCGACGGCGCCGCGAGCGACTCGCGAAAGCGTGCGCGAACCACGCCCTCG
>DASPQU010000294.1:0-5046 GCA_035624805.1 Binataceae bacterium (SeqCode)
TACGAGATATGGCTGTTGAACCTTTCGACACTCGCCGAAGATCGCCACACCTTCAATTTTGAGGAACGCGAAGACGTGGTCGGCGGAGTCGGAGCGATTCTCGCGATTCCGGCGCAACTGGTCTCCGAGCGCGCGGGCCAGGGCAGGATTATTTCCGGCAGCGCCAATCAGGCTTACCAGGCGGTTCAGGCGCGCGTCGGAACCAAGCTCGTCGCCGCGACCAAGCTTTACCTGGCGACATCGCCGATAAAATCGATCGGTCCCTTGAACCCGCTCGAAACCGCCGAGCATCTCGTCGATCGCGGCGACGCCGAAACCGCGATGGCGGTGTTCAAGAGCGCGGGAGTCAACGACCCGCGCGTTCAATCGATGATCGCCTCGGCGAATGATCGTCTCAAACGCGCGGACGCGTCGAAAGCGCTCGGGCGAACGCTCGGAGCACTGGCGGCAGACGATCCCGATCGGGCGCGCACGCTTTTCGCCTCTTACGAACAGCAAGCCTCCGCGGATCGCTCGCGAATACCGGCGATCCAGGGCGCGATCGCCTCTGAATCGCAACGCGCGTCGAGCGCCTCTACCCAGTCCGTGTTGCGAAGCGACGTTCCGGGACTCGATTTTGCGGCGTTCATCGCGATGCTCAACGAGGTGTTCGTATCCCAGACCGGCAATGCGCCCGATGAGATATCGGTGGCCGGCGGCAGCGTGAAAATTCTCGACCGTAAAGCGCCGCAAGGAATCAAGGCGCGGCTGGACGGTTACGCGCGCGCGATGGGCGAGGCGGCGCGGCTGGCGAGCGTCAAATGCGGATGCGCCTCGGAGGCGATGCTGACCGGGGACGTCGCCGGTCCCGCCGTCCTGCGCGCCAGGTTCGATCCCTCTTCCCAGCGTCCGCAAGTCGGGATACCTTAGGGGGTCATTCTGAAACCTCTCCCGGATCAGGGAGAGGTCGCGGCATTTGTTGCCGCGGGTGAGGGACATTATTCAGCGCGCGTTAGTTGCGTGCGGTTACTTGAATAGCGCATCGCTTCTCGCGACGCGCTGAAAACGGACCCTCACCTGCCGCTTCGCGGCGTCCTCTCCCCGACGGGGCGAGGACTCGAAGAGCGGGCGCAGGCATCGGCAATAAGCCGATTTTTTCACAATCTCTCAGCGGGAAAAAGCCATGCGACAGTGTTCAATCTGCAATAAGCGTACGTCGGTCGGAAACAACGTCAGCCACGCGAACAACAAGACCAAGCGGCGATGGCAGCCGAACCTTCAGGAGGTTCGGGCGCAGGTGGGCGGAGGCGTCAAGCGCATCCTGGTATGCACGCGATGCCTGCGCAGCGGAAAAGTCCAGAAGGTCGCCTAAGAGTTTGTGAAAACTGTCCGTCATTCCGAACGTAGTCTTCGCATTGCACTTCGCTCAGGACCGGCTCCGCGAGGGATCTCGCGCCTCCTTTTTTCAGTGGGACAGGCGTCCCTGCCTGTCCATTTCCGCGCGTTGGTAATCGCGCGCGAAAGATGCGCGCTGAGAGACGACCCTCACTCGGAGCAACAAAATGCTCCGCCCTCTCCCTGATCCGGGAGAGGGGCTTCAAGGGATCTCGCGCGAGGGGTCGCGGAGCGTGCGATTGCTCCGGCGCCAGACTTTTCCGGTCCTCTCCCCGACGGGGCGAGGACATTTTAAGGACGTTGCCATCGATCGCGAAATCAAAGCAGCGCGGTGAGCTTGTCGGGCGGGCGCGCGATAATCGCGCGCTTGCCGCTGACTACGATCGGACGCTGCATCAGTTCGGGATGCTTCAACAGCAGATCGATTATCTTTTTCGGCTCGACGTAGTCCGGCGCTTTGAGTCCCAGTTCCTCGAAACGTTTGTCCTTGCGCACCAGATCGGCCACCGGCCCGTCGAGCGCCGCGACGATTCGTTCGAGGGTCTCCCGATTCGGCGGATTCTTGAGGTACAGAACCGTATCGAATTCGACGCCGCGTTCGCGCAGCAGTTCCATCGCGCCGCGAGAGTTGCCGCAAGCGGGATTATGGAAAATTGTGACCCGCGCCATCCTTTTCTTGCCTCCCGTTTTGCAGCAGCATAGCCAGCGGGAGCCAAGATGAAAAAGACCTCCGCACTGATCGTAAGATTCGCGGTGAGCGTTGCGATTGCGTTGACGCTATCCGCAACCGGCTACTGCGCCGAAGTATCCGGCACTTTCGTGAGCTTCGACGGCAAGCCGGTCTCGGATACCCAGCTTCATTTCGAAGCGATTCCCGGCGGCGACATCTTCATGACGCGCACCGGAGCAGACGGCAAATTCTCCACCGTGCTTCGTCGCGGAACTTATGAAATCCGCACCGAGCGTGGATTGGTGCTCAAATCGCGGGTGAAGGTCGATACCTCCGATGTAAACGTCGGCCAATTGCGCGACGGAGCGCCGCTCGACGTGCGCCGCCCGTTCCAGCGCGAGGTGCTTGGTCCCGCAATGGTGGAAACGAGCGCTCCCGCAACCGCGCATCTCGGCAACGCTGCGGCTCCCGCAGGTTCAGCGGTGACCACCCTGAAACCACCTGCGCCGGCCGCATCGCCCTCAACCGCTCTCAAGTAACGAAACGCCACCCTCGGCGGGTCGACACAGGATCGTTTAGCCGCGAGAGTCCTGAGATGGCGACGAGAAACCCAGCGATCGAATCGATCGAACGCTCGCCGTTCACGCGTATCCTCGGCATCTCGATCGTCTCGGCTGCAAACGGCGAGGCAACGGCGCGGATGCCGTTCGATGCGAAGCTGCTCAACGACGGCGGCCTCGACGTGCCCGTGCATGGCGGCGCAATCGCGTCGCTCGCCGACGTGGCGGCGTGCGCCGCGATATGGACGCTTGCGGTCACGCAGCGCAGCGCAACCATTTCGATGACCGTGAACTACGCGGGTCCCGCGATCAGGAGCGATCTCGTCGCGCACGCGATCGTTCGCCGCGCAGGCAAACGGGTCGCAAGCATCGCGGTTGAGATTCGCGACACATCGGACGCGCTTGTTGCCGACGCGCTGGTCACTTACAAGATTGCGTGATCGTTAAGTTCGCATCGAAAGATGCGAACCTCTGCGGTCGTCATCGCGGCGCGGCTGAGATTAATTGTCGAGTAACCGCCCCTTCACGAAAATAACTGTCTGACAATGCGATCCTCCGGGCGGCTTCCGATGGGGAAGCTGAAATGGAGGGTCACGCATGAATCCCAGATTTCGCGCGGCGGCGCTCGCCGCCGCATTCCTGCTGTCCGCGGCGCCTGCGGCTAACGCCGAGCAGGCTCGGCGCAACTCAGAAAGCTACGACTACGGCCGCATCAACCATGTTCTTCTCATCAGCATCGACGGGATGCACGCGCTGGATTTTGAGAATTGCAGCAAGGGCATCGCGACCGTGAACAGCGGCGCTCCGTATTGCCCCAATCTCGCGGCACTGGCGCTTAACGGCGTCAACTACGTGAACGCCTCAACATCGAAGCCGTCCGATTCGTTTCCCGGACTGACAGCGTTGGTTACCGGAGGTTCCCCGGTTTCCACGGGCGCCTACTATGACGTCAGTTACGACCGATCTCTTTCGCCTCCGGCGAAAACAACGCCCTATGGAATTCCCGGCGGCAATTGCCCGCAGCAGGTCGGCACGCAGGTCGGCTTCGACGAGGAAATCGACGTCGATCTGACCCGATTGGACGCGGGCGGCGGAATCGATCCCGGCTACCTGCCGCGCGATCCGAAAAATAACTGCGCCCCCGTCTATCCGCATAGCTGGATCCGGGTGAACACAATCTTTGAAGCCGTCAAAGACGCCGGCGGCTATACTGCATGGTCGGACAAGCATCAGTCCTACGAATTGACCAAAGGAAAGAGCGGTCAGGGAGTCGACGACTTCTTCGCGCCCGAGATCAACTCGAACGTGGTCGGCATTCCAGGGATCAAGACGCCCGCGGGCGTCGATTGCTCTACGGTTCAGGATAGCACTCAGACGGGAGCATGGACCGACAGCTTCGCCAATATCCAGTGCTACGACAGCCTCAAGGTCCAGGCGATGATCAACGAGATCGACGGTCGCACTCACGATGGCAGTCAGAAAGCCCCGATACCGTCCCTGTTCGGAATGAACTTCCAGGCGGTCAGCGTAGGACAGAAGCTGGTCGAGGCGAACGTCGGAACAGGCGGCTATATGGACGCGATCGGGACGCCAAGCGCCGCGCTGCTGGGCGAAATTCAATTCGTCGACGCTTCGCTGGGGCGCATGATCGCGGAGCTCAAGAATCGCCACGCGTTGAATTCGACATTGGTCGTCATAACCGCCAAGCACGGCCAGTCGCCGATCGATCCCGCGCGCATCCTGCGCATCACGGGCGACACCAAGGTGAGCAATCCGAAGGCTGCGGCGCCGTCCGATATCCTCGGTGGAGTCGGTGGAGCCACAGTAGCGCAGGCCGACGAGGACGATATCTCGCTTCTTTGGCTGAACAATGATCAGAATTCGTCGACGATTGCGAATGCGGTGGCGACGCTTCAGGCCAACGCGGCCAATGGTGGTTTCAACGGCGGAGAAATCTTCTACGGGCCGGCGCTCGACCTGCTCTATCCCGACCCCTCGGTCGATCCGCGCACTCCGGACATCGTGATTCAAACGAACATAGGGGTCATTTACACGGGCGGGCAGAAGAAGGTCGCCGAACACGGCGGCTTCGCTCACGATGACACCAACGTGATCATGCTGGTTTCCAATCCGATGCTGCCGCAGGGCACGATCGCAAGTCCGGTCGAAACCGCGCAAGTCGCGCCGACGATCCTGCAGGCGCTCGCGATCAACCCGCTAATGCTTGGCGCGGTTCGCAACGAAGGCACGCAGACACTGCCTGGGCTCGTCTTCCCCAAGTCACACGGTTATTGAGCCAAACGGCGGAAAGCCTGCACTCGAGACACGAAGAGCGGGCATCGCGACACGACGTCGATCGCGATGCCCGCTCTTCTTCGCCTCGCGCGCCTTATCTCAGGAAATCATCCATGACGCTTAACTTGATCGAGATGTTCAGCCATC
>DASPQU010000295.1:0-2729 GCA_035624805.1 Binataceae bacterium (SeqCode)
CGCACCCCAGACGTCACGCCCGACACGCCCGCCACTCAATTTCTCCAACCCTTCTCCAGTTCCGACCAGCGTGAAGCGTGCATCGGACTTGGTGCATCCGACAGGATTTGTCACAATCCGCCGCGGAGACGTTCGATGAAAGCGATCAGCAAAATTACCTGTCTACTGTTGCTTGCCGCCGTCGGTGGATGCGCGCAAAGCAATCCTCCGCCTGCATCAACCTCCGCGGTTTCGGCTGCGCCGGCTATCGCCTCACCTGGCCAGGGCGCCTGCAACCTCGATATCAAGAAACTGTGCGAGGCTTACTTCGGGCGTTCCGATTTCCTGATTAACGGCACTGAGTACAACGCGCAGCGACTGCAGCAGAACGGCCGCGCTCACGAGAACGTCGATTTGCATCTCAAGTATGCTGACGGTTCACCGATCACGGCGATCGAGTGCCAGATCGAGACGCAGCATCAAGCCATCACGTATGCGCATTTTGTATCCGGCTCGACCTTCGATGATCGCGCGCAGGCGTACGCAAAAGAGCAGGGATTCTGCGATCCCTCAGCAGACTATTCAAAGCTGCTGACGGACACACAACTTGGAAAATCGATCGACGCCGGGCTCTAGTCGATCGAGCTGCCGCGCCAAAGCAACAGGGCCGCTTCCGTTCGGATGCGGCCCTGCGTTTTTCGTGAGCAGAGTTAGCGATTAATCAGTCGAGGAGCGCCCGGGCGACCGTCTCGCGATGCACCGGGGCGTTGCCGAAGTTCGCTTCGCCCGCGAGCGCGCGACGATGGAACAGGTGCATGTCATGTTCCCAGGTGAACCCGATTCCACCGTGCACCTGGATCGCTTCGCTGGTGACGTTCTTGGCCATATCCGACGCGTACGCTTTCGCCATCGGAACGGCGGTTGCCGCTTCGGCGTTGCGCTCGTCGACGGTCCAGCACGCGTAGTAGGTCAGCGAGCGTGCGTTCTCGACTGCGACCATCATGTCGACGCACTTATGCTTGACGGCCTGGAACGATCCGATCGGCTTTCCGAACTGCACGCGCGTCTTGGCATATTCGACCGACATATCGAGCGCCTTTTGCGCGGTACCGACCATCTCCGCCGAAAGCGCGGCGGTTGCGATGTCGAGCGTGCGTCTGAGAATCGGCCATCCTTCGCCTTCCTTGCCGAGAAGCTGGCTGGCGGGCACTTTGACGTTGTCGAATTTCACGTGGCAGAGGCGTCGCGTCATATCGACAGTCTTTAGCTGCGTGACCGTCAGCCCCTTCGCATCGCACGGCACGAGCAGGATGGAGATGCCCTTCTCGCCGCTGCCGCCTGTGCGCACCGCGACCGCCATCCCGTTTGCGACGTGCGCGTCGGGCACGAACATCTTCTCGCCGGAGATCGTGTAGTCGCTGCCGCTCTTGGACGCCTTGAGCTGGATACCGTCCGCGTCGAAACGTCCAGAGACTTCGGCGAGAGCGAGCGTTCCGATGAATTCGCCCGATGCCATCCGCGCCAGGATGTCTTTCTTTAGCTGCTCGGACCCGCCTTCAACGACCAGCGGAGCCGCAACGAGCGCCTGGGTGAAGAAAGGTCCCGGAACGAGCGCCTTGCCGGCCTCTTCGACCACGACAGTCATGTCGAGGAAGCTGCCGCCCTGTCCGCCGTAGTTCTCGGGTATGAGCAGGCCGGGCCATCCGAGCTCCACCAGTTTGTTCCAGAATGTTTTGTCGTGGGCCGTGGCGTCGGCCATCATCTTGCGCACAAAGGTGGTTGGGCAATTGTCGGCCAGAAACCGCTTGGCCGCATCGCGCAACATTTCCTGTTCTTCAGAGAACCCGAAGTCCAAATTCTTATCCTCCGTTGGGATCGATGGCGGGATCAGGCGGCTCAGAGCCGCGCGAACCAACGTTTTGAGCTATCACCAACTCTTGGATTTTGGCAAGCGCCCGAACCGGCGGTTCGGCTTATTCCCGTTAGACTGATGCAGCGCCGCACGACAACATTGATGCTCTACGCCAAGCCGGGAACGATAGGAGGCTGCATTCGATGCCAAATCCGACGCATAAGGATTTGATTCGCGAGGAGTTCACGCGCCAGGCAACCGAATATGCTGCCGCGCCGGTGATCCGCGACGAGGCTCATATCGAGCGCCTGGTGCAGGCTGTCGATCCCGCTGCGGATGCTCGCGTGCTCGAGGTTGCGACGGGGCCGGGCTACATCGCGATGGCGTTTGCGAAAGTCGCTCGCGAAGTTGTCGGCGTCGATTTGACCGAGGCGCCGCTCAAGATCGCAGAGCGCAAGCGTGCCGAGAGGGGTCTTAACAATGTCAGCTTCCGGACCGCCGATGCCGAGAATCTGCCGTTCGCCGATGGCGAATTCGATATCGTCGTGTGCCGTTTCGCAGTCCATCACTTCGAAAATCCGCGACGCGTGCTGGGCGAGATGGCGCGCGTATGCCGCGTCGGCGGGACGATTGGCGTTGAAGATATGGTCGCGAGTGAGCACCCCGAGCGCGCCGAGTATCACAATCGATTCGAGCGGCTTCGCGATACATCCCATACGCGGGCGCTGCCGATGAGCGAACTGCTTGCGATGCTCGCGGACTGTGGATTCGAAATCGAACGATTCGAATCGACGGGGCTCAAGAACCCGGTCGAGCGATGGCTCGCGACGTCGCATACGCCGCCCGATCGCGCGGCTGAGGCGCGTGCGATGATCGAGCGCGACATCGCTGAAGACCT
>DASPQU010000296.1:0-9115 GCA_035624805.1 Binataceae bacterium (SeqCode)
CGTTCGCGCGGCTTCGGCATCGAGGAGATTCATGTCATCCGAAATGAGGAGCATCCCGCCCGAGGCTGCGATCGTCGCGGCAAGCGACGTACGCTCCTGCGTCGTGAGCCTGGTCTGCGTCGCACGCAGCATCAGGCAATCCGGATCGTTCAACCAGAGTCGGCGATGCATAAAGCTTCGCGCTATGTTCGCGTCGATAGCCTGCGCCGTGCCGGGCGCTCCCGCGTGCGGCGCGTGCGAACCCCAATACGGCGCAACGTCGGGACCGATTCGCATCCCGTCGACGATCCCGACGGCCGGCCCGAGCGGACAGCCGCATCCGAGGATGAAAACACGATCGCCCGCGGCCTCGCGAATCGTCTCAAGTCCATGGCGCAGAGCCTCGGCTCGCGTCATCCGTGAATCGTATCGCGTGCCCTCGCCGGCGCCTGCGTACAGGAAATCGAGCTTGAGATAGTCGTAACCGAAGTCATGCACGATTCGCGAGAAAAGCCGGCGCAGATGCTCGGCGAACTCGGGATGGCTCGGATCGAGGGCGTACGCGAACGCGTCGGAATCCGTCGTCCAATTGGTGTTGTACGCCGCGCGAAGGGGGCTGTTCTCGTAGCGAATGAACCAGTCAGGATGCTCCCGCATAATGCGCGAATCGCGCGCTGCCAGGAACGGCGCGGTCCAAAGCCCCGGCGTGAAGCCCGCATCGCGAATCCGATGTGCGATTGCCTTGAGTCCGCTCGGAAACTTCGCGTTGGTCGTGTCCCAATCGCCGAGCGCCGACTGAAATCCGTCGTCGATCTGAACGACCTCGACCGGAAAGTCTGCGCGCATCTCTTTGAGCGCGCGAAGATTCGCAAGCAGCGCCTCTTCGGTGATGCCGTCAAAGTAGTGATACCAGGAGCACCATCCGCGCTGATACGGTGCATGCGTGCGCGCCTTCATTTCGCGCCCGAGCGTCGACGCCCATCGCGCGGCCAGCGCAGCCGCGCTTTGCTCCGAGCGAATCACGATCAGCGGCTCGATTTCGCGTTCCTCACCCGGATTCAGCGTCGCGCCGTCAAACAACGCGCGCGCGATCACTCGCGACGGCGACTCGATGCAGAGCATCGTCAATTGATGCGCAGCGCCGACAAATCCTGCGAGCACGCGATCGACAGCCGCGTCGCTCTCGATGATCGTGAACATCTCCGAGCTTGATTGTTCGTCGATGCCCGGCGGACGGACGAGTTCGCTGCGATGGTTGAGCCGCACGAGAAAATGCGCTTCATCGCCAGGATTCGATTTAACGCCCACATCCGCAGGGCCGGACGCGCTCCACGATTGGTAGCCATGCTTGAAAAATCGCGCGGGTGCGTTTGCCGGAAATCCGGTCGCGATTTCGATTCGCCCGTCGATCAGCTCTATTGGCTGGTCCGAACGATTCGCGATCGACGAGCGCACGATTGTGGCGTCTCGCGCTGTCTCGATTCGCAAACCCGCGATGATGCCGTCTTTCTCCACGTGCGATTCACCGGATCGAGTCGAGAGGGTATGAAATCCTCGAGAATCGCGAAACGAAATTTGAAGCGCATCCGGAATCATGAAGGTCGAAGCTAAGCCATCGACGGTGCGGCGGCAACGAGGTTCACGCTCGCGAAAAAAGGGTCCTGCGCTAATCGACGCTCGATTACGTAATCCGGCTCAGGCAAACTGAACTCATCCGTCCGGAGTAAAACCGATCGATACTGTGCCCGAAATCGAAGCCGCGCAGGCGGACGATCAGGGCGCTGATGTTGCCGCCGACAGCCTCTGGTCCGGCAGGCTGGCAGCGTTTCGCGCCCTGCGTCATCGCAACTTCCGCCTGTTCTTTGCCGGCCAGCTTGTTTCTCTCGTCGGCACATGGATGCAGTCGGTCGCGCAGGCGTGGCTGGTCCTCAAGCTGACCAACTCGCCGCTGTCGCTCGGAATCGTGGCGTTCGCCGGGTACATGCCGATCGTTTTCACTTCACTGTTCGCCGGCGCGATCGTGGATCACGTCGACCGGCGCAGGCTGATTCTCGCTGCGCAGACCCTGCTGATGCTCAGCGCCTTCGTGCTCGCCGCCTTGACATGGACGGGCGTCGTTCAGGTGCATCACGTTATCTTCCTCGCGGCGTTCAACGGCTTCGTCAGTTCGTTCGATATGCCGGGGCGCCAGGCGTTCGTCGTCGAGATGGTCGGCAAGGAGGATTTGCCGAATGCGATCGCGATGAACTCGATGATCTTCAACGGTGCGAGGATGATCGGCCCGGCCGTCGCCGGAATTCTGATCGCGATCGTGGGCGTCGCGATGTGCTTTCTGCTCAACGGCGTCAGCTATCTGGCGGTCATCTGGGGACTCCTCGAAATGAATATCCCGCGTCGCACCGGCGGCGCTGCCGCATCTGCCATGTTGCGGCGCGTGCGCGAGGGACTGAGTTACGTCTGGCGGCATCGCCCGTCGTACTACCTGCTGCTCATCGTCGCGATAAACAGCGGATTCGGGATGCAATACACGGTGCTGATTCCGATGTTCGCACGCGATCTGCTTCATAGTGGGGCGCGCGGCTACGGATTTCTGATGGCGGCGCAGGGTCTCGGAGCCGTCGCCGGCGCAATCGCAATGAACTCGCGCGCTTCGACTCCGCGCGCGCTCAGGCAGAACCTGGTGTTCGGAGTGTTCTGCTGCGCGGCGTCGATTCTCGCCTTTGGAGCCTCGCCGTGGATGTCGCTGTCGCTCATAGCTCAGATGTTTATCGGCGTCGGGTTGATGCACCACATGGTGACGACGAACACGATGCTGCAACTGTTCGTATCCGACGAATTGCGCGGGAGGGTGATGAGTATTTATACGCTTTCGTTCATCGGCACCGCGCCGCTCGGCAGTCTCGAAGTCGGATGGGTCGGAGAGCATCTCGGACCTCGCATCGCGGTGGTTTCGTGCGCGATGTTCTCGCTCGCGTGCGGGTTTTTCCTGATAACCAGGCTTCGATTGTTCGCCGAAGCGCAAAGAGAACACGAAGCGGGCGTCACCTGATATCGACTTGCGCGAATCTCTTGCGCGGATGCGCCGAGGTTCCCGATAATCGTCCGCGATGACCGCTAAAGCGTCGCGCGCCAACAAAAAGCCTGGCAAGACCGACCGCAATCGCGCGGCGCTTTTGCGCTCGCTGCCGGCGATCGACGAATGCGTCCGCGTGGCGCGCCTTACCCGCGAGTTCCAGGGAATCTCGCACGCCTACTTGAAATCGATTCTCGAGCGCAGCGTCGCGAAACAACGCGAAGCGATTCTCGACGGAGCGAGCGATGTGCCCGCGCAGCGCGAGGCGATGATCGCGGCCGCGATCGACGACGCGCGACGCTATCTCAAGAGCGATCTTCCGCCGCTCAGACCGGTCGTAAACGCGACCGGAACTGTGCTTCACACAAACCTGGGGCGCGCGATTCTCGCCGAATCTGCGATCGAAGCGATCGAGCGGGCGGCGCGTGCGCCGGTCAATCTCGAATTCAATCTCGAAACGGGAGGGCGCGGCGATCGCGACAGTCTCGTCGCGCGCGATCTTTGCAAGCTGACCGGCGCTGAAGCCGCGACCGTGGTCAACAACAACGCCGCCGCGGTCCTGCTCGTTCTTAATTCTCTCGCGCTGGGCAAGGAGGCTATCGTCTCGCGCGGCGAATTGATCGAAATTGGCGGATCGTTCCGGATTCCCGACGTGATGGAGCGCAGCGGCACGCGGCTGCGCGAGGTCGGAACAACGAATCGCACGCATATCCGCGATTACGAAGATGCGATCGGTTCTGAAACCGCGCTCCTGATGAAGGTGCATCCGTCGAACTATCGCCTGATCGGTTTCACCGCGGAGGTATCGTTGTCTGCGCTGGTCGATCTGGGACGGTCGCGCGGAATCCCGGTGGTCGAGGATTTGGGCTCGGGCGCGCTTATCGATTTAGGCGCATATGGCCTTCCGCGCGAACCCGTGGTCGCTGACCGGATCTCTGCGGGTGCGGACCTGGTCACGTTCTCGGGCGACAAGCTTCTCGGAGGTCCGCAGGCCGGAATAATCGTGGGACGGCGCGATCTCATCGAGCGCCTGAAACGAAATCCGCTGAAGCGGGCGCTGAGATGCGACAAGCTCACGCTCGCCGCCCTTTCGGCCACGCTGAGGCTCTATCTGCGCTCGGGGGATCTGGCGGCCGAGCTGCCAACGTTGCGGATGCTCACGCGTCCGCGCGCCGAAATCGAGGCAATGGCCCATCGCGCGCGCGATATCGTGGTGCAGCGGCTGGGTCCCGCCTTCACTATCGAGATAGTCGACTCGCCCTCGCAGGTCGGCTCCGGTGCGCAACCGACTGAAGATATTCCCAGCGTCGCGCTGCGGATAACGCATCGCACGATCTCACCCGAGCAAATCGCACGGATGTTTCGCGAAGCGTCGGTTCCGGTGCTCGGACGGATTAGCGACGATGCTTTCCATCTCGATTTAAGAACGATCGAGGACCCCGCCGATCTTGCCGTCGAGCTTGGTCCGCGACACGGCGGGTGATTAGCGGGTTTGCGTCATGCTCGCGCGCGATAGACGATTCTAATCGCAGGAGGAAGCCATGCCGGACAAAACCTACAAGATCATCGAAGTCGTCGGCGTATCCGAAGACAGTATCCAGCAGGCGGTTCGAAACGCGTTGGCCAAAGCGCGCCAGACGATCCGGAACATCGACTGGTTCGAGGTCAATCACGTTCGCGGCGCGGTGAAGCCGGACGGTTCGCCGGTTTTCCAGGCAGAAATTCGAATCGGTTTTCGGCTCGAGGGAAATCCCGCCGACTGAGAACCGTCGAGAATCGCTTGCCCAACAGACGTTTCCGGCGCTAGAGCAGTGGCTGGCTCGTGCGCCGGAGGCGTCGAATGAAATTCGCGACATTCCTGTATCAGACCTCGCCCAACAGTCTTGCTGCGATCGCTCGCAAGGCTGAAGATCTAGGCTACGAATCGCTCTGGATTCCGGAGCACATCATTCTGCCGGTGAATTACAAATCGGCGTATCCGTATACTGCCAGCGGTCGCATGCCGGCGCCGCCGGAGACTCCGTTGCACGATCCGATGCTTGCGCTCACTTACGTTGCGGCTATTACCACAAAAATACGGCTTGCGACGGGCATTTATGTGGTGCCGATTCGAAATCCGATCGCGACCGCAAAAGCGGTTGTCAGTATCGACGTTCTTTCGGGCGGACGTTTCATCTTCGGCGTCGGAATCGGATGGTTGAAAGAAGAATTTGACGTGGTCGGCTTCGATTTCGAGGATCGCGCCCTGCGCACCCGTGAATATATCGAAGCGATGAAGGAATTGTGGAGCAAAGACTTGCCCGAGTTTCACGGCAAAACGCTTTCGTTCGCGGGCGCCAAGTTCATGCCCAAGCCCGTCCAGAAACCCCACCCGCCGATCGTCTTTGGCGGAGATACCGAGCCTTCGCTGAAGCGGGCGGCCAGATTGGGCGACGGATGGTACGGTATCGCGGAATCGCTTTCAGGGACCCGCGATGTCATCAGTCGTCTGCGCGCGCACGAAAAGGCGCTCGGGCGCACCAAGCCGTTGGAACTGACCGTGGCTCCGCGACTTGGCGAGCCTTTGACCGTCGAGCATGTCCGGCAGTTCAGCGATATTGGTATAGAGCGGATAATTCTCGGCGCCGGACCGGCGACGCGAGATCAACTGCTCGCGATGGAGCGCTTCCACGACGAGGTGATGTCGCGCGCCTAGAATCGGGTGTCTGATCTATTGGCCGCATGCCGAGCCGTGAATATCATCATCTTGAGATAAGGCTCGGCAGTCCTGGGAGATACTTCTAGTCAATGAAAAGCTGTCCGCGCTGTCAGAGGACGTATCCGGATAACGAAGTCTTTTGTGAAGCCGACGGAACGGCGTTGGTTTCGGCCGGCCCCGCGTTCACACGGAAAAGCGAGCCCGAGGGTTCGATCGAGTGCCCATCGTGCGGCGGCAGGGCCGAACCCGGCGAGGTCATTTGCAATTTCTGCGGCACACGGCTGATCCCCGAAGAAACCGCTCCACCCCCGCCTCCCCGTCAGTCTTCACTGCCGCGCACCGAACCGGCCCGCCCTTCAGGCAGACTCGCATCGGGTTCGCCGATGGAAACCGGCGGTCTTCTTCCCGAGGAAGATAACGGCGAGGGTCGCAGCCCACTATCGATCCTTATGTACGTTCTGGCTGCGGTCGTCGCATTGATCGCAGGGGCATGGCTCGCCTTGCGAATCAGCTCAAAACCGACGCCCGAAGTAACGGTCGCATCTCCCAGCGCGGCGGCGACTCCGATCGCGGCGCCCGTGGCCGCGTCCGGACCGATCGTGGCGCTGGCAGGATCGATCCCGCTTCAGGTGACGGGAGAGTCAGCTTCAGCGCCGGAACGAAACACCGATGCAGCACGCAAGATATTCGACGACAGGAAGAGTCAGCTGGTCGACGCTTACGGGCACGTGCTGGCGAGCGATAGCAGGGCCAACGACGCGATGATGGTCAGGATACGGATTCTTCCCGACGGAACCGTGACGAGCGGTGAAGTGCGGGCGTCGACCTCACCGAATCCGAGCCTCGACGCCGAAGTGGTGGGTGCGATGATGGGTGCGAAGTTCGCGCCGTTTTCGGGCGGCGCCGTAGAGGCCGATTATCCTGTGATTTTTGCCCACGATAATGCTGAGCAACTCGCGCTCGAAAGCAATCTGAAAAACAAGCTCGCTTCGTTATCGCCTACCGAGGCCGCTGAATACGCGACGGCCGCATCGCCGTCAACCGCAGCCTCACCTGCGCCTCCCGTTGCGGCGGCTCCGTCGCCGGCAGCGGCCCCAGCCGAGGCGCCACCGCCTGTGGTTGTCGCCAAGCCGAAACCGAAACCACGCCCGAAGGCGACGCCACGACCCCCTTCGTTGCTCGAACTGGTAAAGGAGCGACTGCGATCGAGTCCGAAATTGCGTCGCGTCAACGCGTACACCTCGGACGGCGGGGTCGTGACGCTATTCGGCAAGGTGTTCGATGACAACGACAAAGCGTTCGCAGAGCGAACGGTTCGCTCAATCCCTGGAGTCAATCAGGTAATCGACACTCTTACGACCGACACCGCGCAATGGGCCGAGGAACAGGATCGCATCACGCGCCAGCTTCAAAACGCCGGACTCGACAAGGTGACCGTCAAGGTCATCGGCGCCGACGCCTTTCTGAACGGAACGGTGAAGACCGAACTGGAAAAGACCCGCGCGGTGACCATCGCGGAAAGTGCCGCGCCGGTGACCGTGCGCACCAACCTGATTCGCGTCGAACCTGGAAATATGTTTGGTTTTTAGGAACTTGAAACATTCCAAAGAAGCTTAACGCGGGGTTCAGAGTCGCGGTATTGACTTGACTTGGAGCCCAAGCTTATATGGCAAAGAGCGCGGCAAAGCCGCCCCCACCAGGAGGTTTCCGATCCAATGGCTGATGCACCTACGTCTTGTAAGCAAGCGTTTGAGATGATGCCTAGCCGTTTCAACAAAGATGCGGCAAAGGGACTCACCGCTATCTATCAATTTGATCTTTCGGGCGATGGCGGCGGGAAGTGGAACGTCTCTATCAAGGACGAGAAGTGCGAAGTTAAAGAGGGTGCTGCGGCGTCGCCCAGCATCACGATTTCGATGACCGCGCAGGATTACCTCGACATGCTGAGCGGCAAGCTCAACGGGCAGGTTGCGTTCATGAGCGGCAAGCTTCGTATCGCGGGCGATATGGGGTTGGCCCTTCGTATGCAAAGCCTTTTCCAATCATAGGCGGAACTATGACCCGGGCCGGTTCGGAGAATTTGAGCCGGTCCGGGCAAAAGAGAGTCCGGCCGAGCTTCCCCGCTTTAATTATTGTCTATCGAAAATAGTCTTCAGTCTGGAAAAACACACCCGACGCGCTGAAATGCCGAAGCGCAGCCGCAATTTGTTTCTGATTCATCCCGACACAACATACATTTTTGCAGTTTAGCTTTTTAGGAAGAATCGCACCCGAAAGGAGCAAGGGAATCGCACCCCGAGGAAGAGAGGAGCTGAATGAGCTCTAACGAAAATACTGACGCCCAAGACCAGATACCTGAGGATTCGCAAGAGACGGCTTCCAACGGTGAAGACACCGTGGCCAACAAACTCTCGAAGGAATTGAGCAATTGGCGGCGCCAGCGCCATTCCGCCAGACCCCGGCGTGCCCAGGGAGCACCTGCATCGACTCAGCAGCCGTCGGGACCCGCGCGCACCATTCGCGTTCGCGGTCACGAAACGCTGGTCGTACGAAAAGCGAAGCTGGCGCCGAAGCCGGCCGCGCCGCGCCCCCAAGGTCAGGACTGATTCCAGCGGCTCAGGTCCCGTCGGGCAAATTCTGAGTAGAAGACGAAATTAGGTCCGGAACAATTCCACCGGCATCTGATGAGATGCCTGGCGCGCGGGATATATCGTCGCAAGCAGGCATAGGGCAATCGATGCGGCGCAGACCCATATGAAGCTGAGCGGGTCGACGGATATCGGCAGCGTGGAAATTCCGTAGATCTCGCGCGGGATGTGGATGAAGTGGTAGCGCGCCAGCGCTTCGCATCCCACGACTCCCAGCACCGCGCCCATTACCGTTCCGACGCCGCCTACGATCAGCCCCTTCATAACGAACACGAGCCGCACTTCGCGTGGTTTCGCGCCCATCGCCATGAGCACGGCGATATCCTTGCGCTTCTCCATCACCACCATGATCAGCGTTGCAATCAAGTTGAACGCCGCGACTCCGATCAGCAGCATCAGAACGAGCGCGTAAACCTTCTTGAGGATCGCGAATCCGGCCGACGCCGACTCATTGAACTCGATCCAGTTGCGCACGCTGTAAGGCCGCGCGAGCAGACGGCGCAGTGCACTCGTCACCTCATCGGTGGCGTCGAGCGAGGTCAGGTGAATATCGATGCCGTCGACTTTGCCCGGTCTCCCGAAGAACGTCTGCGCCGTCGCGAGATCGATGAAGACCATGTTGCTGTCGAGGAAATTCATCCCGGAATCGAAAATCGCACCGACCTTGAACTCGGAGGTCTTGGTCGTGATCGACGATTCCGACGTGCCGGCCAGGAT
>DASPQU010000297.1:0-3527 GCA_035624805.1 Binataceae bacterium (SeqCode)
TACGACCACAGCGAGATGGCCGGATACGCTTTGCGGCGGCTGAACGCGAAACTTGAGTACACGAATATCGCGTACGCGATGTTGCCGCGGGAATTCACCTTCGCTGAGTTGGAGGAGCTATACGCGCTGATTCTCGACCGCCCCATCGACCGGCGCAATTTTCGGCGGCGGATCATGTCGATGGGCATTCTGCAGGAGCTGGCGCGAAAGCGCGGCGGCCCGCATCGCCCTGCCGCGCTCTACAGTTTCGTCCATCAGAGTCTGCACTCCATCGAAATGCTATAGTAAGTTTTGGGTATCGAGGCAGGAGGAAAGAGCCTTTGCTCAACAGCAGGACGACAGCCGTGGCACTAGCTGGCGTGGCCTTGATTGGGGCTGCGGTCTACGCGGCTGTGATGCTCCGCGGACCGGCTTCGGGCGCGCCGCCGTCAAACGGCGATTTACCCGGGCGCTCGCTGCGGATGACTCTCGATCCGAATCTTTTCACCGGTTCGGTGCGCGAAGCCTATGAAATCGCGGGAAGAAATCCTGCTCTGCTGGACCAGCTTCACTGCTATTGCGGATGCGACAAGGTAAACGGTCATAAGAGCCTGCTCGACTGCTTCCGCGATTCGCACGGCGCAAGTTGTCGAATCTGTGTGGGCGAGGCGAAAGAGGCCGACGTGCTCTCGAAACAGGGCATCAGCGTAGAGAAAATCCGCGACCTTCTGCGTGAACGTTACGATCATCCGGAGTAGATTTTGCTCAACTTCGTCTCCGGCTATATCGAACATTTCACATACGCCGGCCTGTTTGTCGTGCTGATGCTGTGCGGACTCGGTCTGCCATTGCCTGAAGATTTGGCGCTCCTGACAGGCGGATACCTGGCCCATCGCGGACTGATTCAATATCCGTTCGCGCTGGGAATATCGCTGCTGGGCGTGATTACGGGCGATAATTCTTTATTTTTTATCGGAAGGCACGCGGGTTCGCGGTTGCTGCGCTATTTCGGAATCGGCCGCCGCGGCGAGAACAGCAACATCGCGCGCATCCGGAATTTCTTCGAGCGTCATGGTAATCGCGCGATTTTCTACGCGCGCTTTCTGGCCGGATTTCGCGCGTTGGTTTATCTGTCGGCGGGATCGTTCGGCATCCCTCCTGCCCGCTTCTTCCTCTACGATCTGCTCGGCGCTGTGATATCGGTTCCGATAGTCGTGAGTGTCGGTTATCTTTTCGGCGCGCACATCGAGAAAATCGTAAAATATCTCGGTGGCCTGGAGCATCTTCTGCTCATAGTCGCCGGACTGTGCCTGCTCATCTACGCGACCCGTCTTCTTGTGCAACGCGCCAATGAAGCCTAGCCTCGCAACTGCCGAGATACTGCGAGCTTTCGATATCGCGCCAGCCGAGCTGGTGAATCTCGATGCGACTGAAATTTCCCGCGTTTAATCTCAAGGCGAAGCTCATCGCCCTGATGGTCATGTTGCTCGGGCTGACGCTCGGCGCGGAAGTCGCTGTAAGTCTCACCACCCAGCAGCAGATCGTCGAAACAACACAGGAGAAAGTTAGCGACCTTGCGAACGCGATCCAGATAAGCGTGCAGGAGCTGACCTCCGTCGGTCCGAGCGACCCGGAACGGCTTCAATCTTACGTATCGAGCCTGCACAACAAGGGCATCGAGGTCTCGATCGCATCGAGCCAAAACCTGATCATCAACAGCTCGAATCCCAAACTCATCGGCGCGGCGCTGAAGCCCGGCGCGGAGGATCGTGTTGTTGTCGAGCAGCTTGGCGAGGGCGACTCGCGCGTGCGGCCTGTCCGGCTTGGCCCGGAGACCAACGAATCGACCGTTTATCTGATTCCCGTGCGCGTTGAGAACAATCTGCTCGGATACGTCCGCGTCGTCGCGAATTTCGGCGATTTCGCGCGACCGCTCGCGCAAAGCCGCTACCATCTGCTGACGCTGGCGATGGTGATATTCGCGGTCGGACTCGCGATCGCATATCTGCTGGCAGAGCGTTATGTCGAACCTATTCACGCGGTCGCCGACGCCGCGCAGAATATCGCGGCGCGCGGTCTGGAAACGCTGCCGGCGCCCAATCGTCGCGACGAGATAGGACTTTTGGTCCGCAGTTTCAATGAGATGGTGGATCAGCTTCGCCGCGCGCGCGAACGCGAAGCCGAGCTTAATCGTCTCGAACGATTTACCGCGCTCGGGCAGCTTGCAGGTGGTCTCGCCCACGAGATCAAGAATCCGCTGAACTTCATCAGCCTCGCGCTGGATCAACTCCGCACCCGATACGGCCGCCAGCTTAACTCGGATAGCGATAGTTTTGTCCATCAGATCAGCCTGATGAAGGACGAGATCCATCGTCTGTCCGAACTTGTGCAAAGCTTCTTGAATTACGGCCGCCCGATCGAGATTCATCCCGCGCCGACCGATATCAAGGCGATTGTCGACGGCGTGCTGCAGATTTCAGAATCGAAGATGCGCTCGCAGAGCATCGCAGTCGTCGAGGACAGCAACGGCTCGCGTACGACGCTCAATGTCGACGCCGAAAAGCTGCGGCTGTGCTTCGTCAACGTGATAGCAAACGCGATCCAGGCGATGCCCGACGGCGGCGAACTCCGCATCGGTTTCCACAGCAACAATGGAAAGCTCGTCCTCACCTTCCAGGACACGGGCGTGGGAATCGACCCCGATCTGGCGCAGCGAGTCTTCGAGCCTTTTTTCACGACCAAACGCGAAGGAATCGGGCTTGGCTTGTTTCTGTCCAAGGCGATCGTCGAACGTCACGGTGGAACAATCGCGATAAGTCCCAACGACGGCGGTCCCGGTACGGTCGTAACTTTCACTTTCCCGCTCGCAACCGGTCCTCTCGCGATCGCAAGGGAACAGGATTAGGAGATCATGGATCGCTCCTCGGTACTTGTAGTCGAAGACAACGATCTCGAACGGCAGATAACCGCCGATACCCTTCGTGAAGAAGGTTTCACCGTCGAAGAAGCGCCTACCGGACGCCGCGCCCTGGAATGCCTGCAGCTCAGCAGTTTCGACGTTGTCCTGACCGACCTGATGATGCCCGGGATGTCGGGCGAGGAGCTGCTCGCGAAGATTCGCCCGATGTATCCGGCTTCGCAGGTCGTCGTGCTCACCGCGCACGGCACGATCGAAAGCGCCGTCCACGCGATGAAGAACGGCGCCTTCTACTACCTGACCAAACCGACGGATCGCGAAACGCTCGTGATGACGATCGCGAAGGCGGCCGAGCTTGCCACCGCAAAGCAGGAAAACCTCGAGTTGCGCAAGCGCCTGGAAGGCAACATCGCGATCGAAGGCATCGTCGGGCAGGACCCTGCGATCCAGGAAGTGATGCGGATGGTTCGGCGGATCGCGCCATCAAGCACGACCGCTCTTATCCAGGGCGAGAGCGGAACCGGCAAAGAGGTAATCGCGCGCGCGATCCATCGATTGTCGCCGCGCGCGGCCCGCCCGTTCATCGCGATCAACTGCCCCGCGATTCCTGACAGCCTTATCGAAAACGAAT
>DASPQU010000298.1:0-7409 GCA_035624805.1 Binataceae bacterium (SeqCode)
CGAGAAGAATCTCCGCTTTGCGCTCACGCTCGAGCCGGGCAACGACGCCCTCAAACGCAAACATGAATGGTCGAAGCAGACAGTCGCGGCAGGCGGACACACGGTGCCGTCAACGATTCGCGACGAGAAGCTGACGAATCCGTTTCTTCGATCCGACAGTCCGGAACTGCGCGCGAACGTGAAGCGATTAGATCCGTCAATCGGCGATGAACCCAACGCGATTTTCGCGAAAGCGCGGGAACTGAAAGATCGCTTTTGAGGCAGGCGCAAAAGAATTATCCGGGAGGACACACATGCACAGGTCAATTATTGCATCTGCGCTGGCTGCGCTGTTTTGCGCGAACCCGGCGTTTGCGGGTTCGACCGACATCGGCATGGCGCACTCCGAGGCTTTCGAGAAGGCCTGCGGCTCCGGCAACATTCCCCAGGTTATGGCGCTGTACGAGGACGACGCCGACGTAATCTGGCCGGGACAGGGCGACGTCGCAAAGGGCAAGGACGCCATCGCCAAGCTGGTCAGCGGCTACTGCAAACCGGGCGCGGGCCAGCTCAAGCTGGAATCGCAATCCTCACGAGAGCTGTCGCCCAGCTATATCGTCAACGTAGGCCGCTGGAAGAGCGTCGCCGCGGGTGCGGACGGAAAGCCGACGGAACTGGAGGTGCGGACCACCGAGGTTCTCCATCGCGGCAAGGACGGACGATGGCGCTATATCGTCGATCACGCTTCGATCGGAGCGCCGCCCGCGCAAACCGCGCCGGCAGCCGGAAAGCCGGCCTCCAGCTGATCGCGGTCAGAACGGCTTGATGATCGCGAGCATCAGGATCGCAAGCAAAAGCGCGCTCACCAGCCCGTGAATGACGCGAAATTCTCGGCGCGCAACCGCGCCCGGCTTGTCGCTGAGATCCACGATTCGGCGATGTAACCGGATGTGTACACCGAGCAGGATTACCACCAGGCCGATCTTTGCCAGCAGCCATCCCTGGTGAATCACCGACGGCTCCGCAATCATCAGAAAAATCCCAAACAGCAGCGCGATCGCCCCGCCGATGTTGCATCCCCCGTAAAACAGATTGCTGGCGACCAGGATAAAGCGTTCCTTGGCGACGCCGACCTCTTCCGAGACCTCGCCGAGCAGACTGGTGATCAGCAACAGGCTGCCGATCCAGAAAATCACCCCGAACAGATGAATTGAGATGAGAATCCCCAATGGTTTCCCGCCGCTTTCCGCCCGGACGCGCTTGCTCCCGCGTGCCGGCGCGTTCGACATGATAGTCACGAATGGCCGTGCGACGTAAGAGGCCGTCGAAGAGCTTGCGCAACCGCTTCGCGGACTGTCATTGATGTCTTTTGCGCCGTCGCCGCGATAGCAGTCTGGTGAATTTCGGGGCGCCGCTTGCGGCCGGCGAAGAATGCAAAGCTGATTTCTCGGAGCGTCTTATGGCCGGAGCTTTTGAATCGGAACTCAAGCGCAAAACCGTCAGCGCCGACGAGGCCGCCGCGATGGTGAAATCCAACGACTGGATCGACTACGGTTTCGGTGCGGGCCAGCCCGATCTCTTCGATCAGGCGTTGGCGAAGCAGATTGGTCGTTTCGAAAAGCTCAAGATTCGCGGATGTCTCGCGTTGCGTCCGCGCCCCTCGGTCGAGGCCGACCCCGAATCGCGTCATGTAACCTATTTTTCCTGGTATTTCTCCGGCGTCGACCGCAGGATGCACGACCGCGGCCTGTGTCATCACATTCCGATGAATTTCGGCGAAGCGCCCGACAACTATCGGCGATTCGTCGACGTTGACGTCGCGATTCTCAAGACGACGCCGATGGACGCGCACGGATTTTTCAACTTCGGAATCTCCAACACCTACGAAAAAGCGATCACCGAGCGCGCCAAAGTCGTGATCGTCGAAACCAACGCGTCGATGCCTTATGCGTTCGGCGTCGAGAACGCGGTGCGCATCAGCGATGTCGACTGCGTGATCGACGGCGGCGAAGGCTCGATTCCGGAACTCAACAATCCGCCTGCGACTGAAATCGATCAGAAGGTCGCGCAGCTGATCGCTGCGGAAATCGAAGACGGCGCGTGTATCCAGATCGGAATCGGCGCGATGCCCAACGCGGTGTGCGAGTTGCTGACCCGCTCCTCGATCAAGGATCTCGGCGTGCACACCGAAATGTTCGTGGATTCGATCGTCGATTTGTACGAGGCGGGCAAGGTCACCGGCGCCCACAAGCAGAGCAACCGCTATCAGATGACTTATACCTTCGCGGCGGGCTCCTCGCGGATGTACAAGTTCCTCGACCACAATCCGGCGTGCTTCGCGGGGCCGGTTGATTACACCAACCTGCCGCACAACATCATGCGCAACGATCGCGTGGTGGCGATCTGCAACGCCGCGCAAATCGATCTGACCGGACAGGCCTGCTCGGAGTCCGCGGGGATGCGCCAGATCAGCGGAACCGGGGGACAGTTGCAGTTTATCCGCGGCGCCTACGCGTCGCGCAGTGGCAAGGCCTTTATGTGTCTGTCGTCGAAATACGCACGCGGTACGACAAGCGCCAGTAGGATCGTGGCGCGAATCGACGACTGCAATATCGTCACCACTCCGCGCACCGACGTGATGTACGTGGTCACCGAATACGGAATTGTGAATCTCAAGGGAAAATCAGTGCCGGAAAGAGCGCGGGCGCTGATCGGAATCGCGCATCCGGATTTTCGCGAGGAACTCGAACGCGCTGCGCGTGAATATCGATTGACCGCGCGATCGCTGTTCTAGCGATCGTTCACTGCCTCGCCGGCGAATCGATACACGAGTTCGTCGGGGCGCGCGTAGCCGAGCTCGCGGCGGATGAGATGCTCGAGGTACCGGTCGTTGGAACGTTCGTTCTGAACGATCGTTTTGAGACGATCGTTTTCCGAAATGAGCGCGAGCCGATTCGCCTCGAGCGCGCCGTGACGACGGCGCATTTCGGCCAGATAGCGCGGCCCTTTCGGGTCCAGCGCGAGGTTCAGGAGCAGGTAAATGATGGCCCCGGAAAGAATTAGCGAAAGCCAGTTTCGCCGGATCATGTTCCTTAACCGAGGCATCCACGCATGGTAAACCAACGGCCATGTGCATTTCAAGAATGCTTATAAATGACAGCATTCTGAAATGGGGAAAGTTCACCATTTTGGGGCGCATTCACGTTTTAAAATTTCGTTTAAAAATTTCACCGCGTCCTCTTGATTTCAGCATAACGCATTTCTATAATCCGTCACGTGATGAGCGTTGCCGCTCATCGGATTTAACAAGGGTGCTATCCCAGCAGAGGTGGACGAGAGGAGGTATCTATGCCAGTTGCGAAGAAACGGACCGCCAAGGCGGCCACCAAATCCAAATCTAAAATGAAGAGTGCTATGAAGAAAAAGGCCACGAAGAAGACCACAAAGAAGAAGTAACCGGGGCAAAAGCTTTCCCTCCGGGTCCGAACCGCCCGGAGGCTGGCGAGATGCCAACCTACTGCTGGAATAGCCGAGGTCGTTAGGGCCTCGTCATACCGGGAGCCCCCTTGAAAAAGGGGGCTCTTTCTTTTCCCGCCGCTTGCGCCGGACGTGCAGCCGCACCACGATGATTTCATTGCGTCCGTCGTGTACATCGTGATTGCAGGCCGATCTTGCGAGTGAACTCTTGCAAACTCAACTCGGCAGATTTCCCGTACAAATCGAAAAACCCGAACCGCTCAAATTCGCCTGGCCCATCGTCGTTCTTCCCGATCTCTTCACCACGGCGCGCCATCTTTCGATTCTCGTCGGTTACTTCGCCAGCATCGGATGGGAGGTGATCGCGCCCGATTTGCGCGCCGCTCTCGGGGAACCCGCGCCCGGCGATATCGCCGCAACCGGTTTTTCAGAGATGGTTGATCGCGTCGTCGAAGCGCTCGAGGCGATCGATCGCGAAGCGGTAGTGCTCGGTCATGGGATGGGCGGACTCATCGCTCTGAAGCTGGCAGAGCGTGGGCGAGTCAAAGCCGGCGTGGCGATCGCGCCGCTGCTTCCCGGATTTCGCTCGCCGCTGTTCATGCGTGGAATCCGCAACATGGTCGCAAGGTTTCGCACGTCGCCGCTCAGCCCTCCGACCGGTCGCAGGCTGTTCGATCTGCTCGCCGATGCCGACGCGTATCAGCGCGGCAATGCGATCGCGACAATGGTCGCCGGCGAGACGAAAGCTGCACTCGAAATCGCATGCGGCGACATTTCATTCGCACGAGAATGTCCGACGCCGCGCCTGATCGTCGCCGGCGAGGCGGATAAGTTCGCGCCGCTCGCCGAAACCCGGATCTTTGCTGAGTCGATCGGCGTGAAGCTCGCGACCATCCCGGGGCGCGGCCATTGGCTGATCGGCGGACGAGCGCTCGAACGCACGATCAATGAGACGCAACGCTTCCTTGTGCGATCGCTCGGTCAGGATCTGCTGCTGTTATATCCCGAGGAATGGAAAAACGATCCGGATCGGCAGGAATAACGCTCAGAACGCGAGCAAGCTCGACAGCCAGCAAACGAAAAGTCCCGCGAACAGAAAAACCAGCGGCATGTTGCGCGGGTTCTCGTGCTCACGGATTTGCGGCAGCAGATCGGATGTCGCAATCGCGAGAAAGGTCCCGGCCGACAGCGCGATCGCCGCGCCGATGATCGAACTTCCCGCGTCCACGAGCATCAGCCATGTGATCAGCGCGCCCGCCGGAATCGATAACGCGAACAACGTCATCCAAAGAACGATCGCCCCGCGCGCCCATCGATCCAGAAGCAGCAGGCTCGTGAGGGCGAACGCCGTCGGAATCGTGTGCAACACGATCGCAAGGGTCACCACCGCGCCAAGCGCCGGCGTGCGATAGGCGGAACTCAGCGCAAGCCCATCAAGGAGAGAATGCACCGAGAGGCCCGCATACGCCGTCAGCCCCATGTGAATGTGATGGGCTTGGCCGTGCTCGGCCGCCTCCTCGGGGTGCGGATGGACGATGAGAAAATGTTCGAGCACGAAGATCAGCAGGAAACCGGCCATCAGGGGCAGGCCGATTTTCGCGCCGAGCAAAACCGAGCTCTCCGGAATCATGTCGAAAAACGCCGCGCCCAGCAGCACGCCGCCTGAAAAACTCACCGGCATGATGAGACTGCGATTCGACCAGTTCGCGGCAAGCGGAAGCATCCCGCCCAGCAACGAGCAGGCGGCGATGATGGCGAGGTAAACGATGAATGTGGTGCTCATCGCGGGCTTCGATCTCGCTAACATACCGAATCTCCCGTAACAATGTCGCCGGGCCGAATTGCCCGCGCGCGCGACTGGCCTTAGAGTTGACTCAGGAGAAACCACGATGGATTCGCAATCGAATCTCCTCGTCGAAGAGGATCAGGGTGTCGCCACGATCACGCTCAACCGGGCCGAGAAGCGCAATGCGCTGTCGGTCGCGATGATGCGCGAGCTGCTCGAGACGCTCGATGCGATCGGCAGGCGTCGCGAGATTCGCGTTGTCATCCTGGCTGCCAATGGTCCTGCCTTTTCGGCGGGTCACGACCTCGGCGAGTTGCGCGGTCGCGATCTCGAATTCTATCGCGACGAGTTCGATCTCTGCGCGAAGCTGATGCAGAAAATTCAGGCCATCCCGCAGCCGGTAATCGCTCGTGTCCACGGTGTAGCGACCGCCGCGGGATGCCAGCTCGTCGCGACGTGCGACCTTGCGATCGCTGCCGCGAGTGCGAGCTTCGCGACTCCGGGCGTCAAGATTGGACTGTTCTGCTCGACTCCGATGGTCGCGGTATCACGCGCGATCGGGCGCAAGCGCGCGATGGAGATGCTGCTCAGCGGACGTCCCGTCGACGCGCATACCGCGGCGGATTGGGGCCTCGTCAATCGTGTTGTCGCCGATCAGGATCTGATCAAGGAGACGCGCGAGTTGGCGATGCAGATCGCCGGCGCAAGCTCGCTCACGATCGCGATCGGAAAACAGGCATTCTATACGCAGATCGATCTCGATCAGGCGCACGCCTACGATTACACGAAGGAAGTCATGAGCCAGAATGCGATTGCGGCGGACGCACAGGAAGGCATCGGCGCGTTTCTGGAAAAGCGCGCGCCCGTATGGTGCGGCCGCTGACGCAAAAAGCTGGAAAATTATTCAGTGGGGCAGTGGACAGGCAGGACGCCGGTCCCACCGCTTAGTCTCGAAGAGCCGATTGCGACGCGACTGCGCGCGATCGGCTCCGTCTTTACTTGGCGGCGCGCATCCGGTTCAATGAGCGGGCAGCTCGGACGCATCCCTCGATTAAGTCCCTCCCATTTTGGGTCTTTCTCCAGCCTACTGCTTCCCGGCGCGACTGAATTTGTCCGCATAGGAGCGTCGACAACGCACGATGAAAAACCAGGCGATAACGACTGCCCGAGTATCCGCATGGCGCGGGCTTGAGACGCGTGGCTACGTCATTCTCGGATGGATCATCCTGATTCACGTGACCGCATTGATCGGATTGATTCTTTATCCGCTTCCGGGATGGGGCATCTTCTTCGGTGCGATCGCCCTCGCGTTCATCGGCGGTCTCGGCACGACGGTCTGCTATCATCGCGCACTGTCCCATCGCGCGGTCAAGCTGGCGCCATGGCTGACGACGATTCTGACGTTCTTCGCGATGGCGAACGGCTCAGGCGCTCCTGTTAGCTGGGTCGCGAATCATCGTTTGCATCACTCGTACGCGGACACTCCTGAAGACATCTCGAGCCCTGTCTATTTCGGATTTTTCTGGGCGCACCTCGCATGGCTGTGGGCTGCCAAAGCTCCTTCGCCGGAGCGATTCTGCCCCGACCTGAATGTGCCGAAATATCGCGTCTGGCGCGTCCTCCAGCCGTTCATCCTCGCTCTGTCGTACGTCGGTCCGTTATGGTTTGGTGCAGCGGCGTTCTTCTGGCTCGGCGCGATTCGCCTGTGCTTCTCGCTTCATGCGCAATGCGCCGTCAACAGCATCTGCCACACCGAACCGGGTATCGCTCCCGGCGAGGATTCCAGCCGCAACATCGGATGGCTGGGGTTGGTGCATTTCTTCCAGGGCGAGAATTGGCATCGCAACCATCACCTGCGCCCGAGCCTCGCGCGCCTCGGATGGTCATGGCGACAGCCCGACCTCGGATACGCGATCATCTGTGCGTTAGAGAAGCTGGGGATCGCCTCCGACGTGCGTCATCTGCGCAGTGTTGCTCGTCCGTCGGTCGAGTCCGAAGCGGCCTGAACGGGCAGCCACCCCGGCAGCGACCTTCGAGATTCGCAACAACCCGCCGTGGCCACGCAATCGCGCGACACTCGGAGCGCGCGAAAATCTGTGAAAAAATTAGACGCCGCCGCTCAGGGCGCACACGATCATTACTTCGTCGCCGGCGGCAAGCGGATACT
>DASPQU010000299.1:0-2667 GCA_035624805.1 Binataceae bacterium (SeqCode)
GCGGCGCCGAACAGTCCGCCCGAGAGCGCAACCGTGACGCCGACCGACGAGAACATAAGCGCGATTCCCAGTACGAACAGGCTCGCCAGAACGATTAGCCGTCGCGGTCCTCCGCCCTGATTGCCGAAGTAGGCGATCGTCACCCCGATAAGCGGATACACGCACGGCGTCAGATTCAGCGCCAGCCCGCCCAGAAGCACGAACAAGAATCCGAGGAAGCTTCCGTGTGCGTGAAATGCGCGTTCGATACTCGATTCATGCGTATCGGGCGCGGTCGAAGTTATCGTTCCAGCAGTCTGGCTGGAACCGCCCGAAGATTCCGTAGTCGCGGCCAAATCTATGGTGGCGCTCACCGACGTGGGGCGTAGACATTGGACGTTGTTGCACGCCTGGTACTTGATCGTGACCGTCGCGGGATGCGCTCCCGTCGAAGCGTAATCAGCGCCGGCCTTCAGTTCGGTGCTGAACTCAATCGCGCCCGAAAAGACTGACAGCTTCTCCCCGCCTGAGAAATCGAGCGTGGTTTCCTGCGCCGGAGGATATTGAATGGCCCCGACGGTGGCGTCGGGAGGCGGCGTGATTTCAAGCCGGGTGGGAATGTAATCGGGAGTGAGCGGATGGTCGGAATTGATATGCCATCCCTGCTGCACGAGTGCATTTACCAGCATCGTGCTCGTCTTGCCGGGTTCCAGCGGGCTCTTGAGATGCGCGCCGACCAGCGTGACGATATCGGGCTTTCCGTCGGCGAGCGCGAGCGATGGAGCGATCGCCACCAGCAGCGCCGCGAACAAGAAGCCAACCGCTATCGATAGTCTCCGTCCGCAGGCGCGCATGGTCCCAATCGATTTACGCAGACTACTCCCGATTGACGTGCACGGTCGGTCGGCCCTCGCTCGTGAGCGGAACGCTGCCGACAATCTCCAGACCATAGCCGGGCAGATTCGCGAGGCGCGGAGGAGTGTCCGACAGCACGATCATCTTGCGCATCCCGAGATCGCGGATAATCTGCGCGCCGATGCCGTAGTCGCGGAAATCGGCGTCGGGTTGATTGATGCGTGTCGTGGGCCGCTTGGGATGTCCATTCTCGTCGTGATCGAGTTCGGCTGCGATCGTGTTGGCTTCGCGCTTTACGTAGAGCAGGATTCCTTCGCCCGCCGCGGCGATCTTCTCCAGAGCCGCGCGCAGCAGCTTGCGTGTGTTGCGCTGCGAGTAACCGAAGACATCACCGGGGAGGTACTCGCGATGGGCGCGCACGAGAGCGGGGCGCTGCGGGTCGATCTCCCCCATCACGAGCGCGATATGCTCGGTGTAGTCGACGAGCGTCCGATAAACGATCGCGCGGAATTCGCCGAACGCCGTCGGCAGCCGCGCCTCGGCCACGCGCTGCACCATCGTTTCGTTGCGCAGCCGGTACTCGATTATGTCAGCCACCGTCACGATCTTGAGTCCGTGCTTGCGCGCGAATTCGATCAAATCGTCGCGCCGCGCCATCGTGCCGTCGTCTTTCAAAATCTCGCAGATGACGCCTGCGGGCTTGAGTCCCGCCAATCGCGCGAGGTCGACTGCTCCTTCAGTCTGACCAGTGCGCACCAGAACACCGCCGTCGCGCGCGCGAAGCGGATAGACGTAGCCGGGCGAGGTGAACTCCGCTCCGGTAGCGTCCTCGCGCACCGCCTGCTGGATCGTCAGCGAGCGGTCGCGTGCCGATATTCCAGAGCCCGGGCATCGACGCGCCGTGATCGAAGCGGTGAATGCGGTCCCCAGCGGCGCCTGATTGTCCCCGACCATCATGCCGAGGCCGAGCCGATCGATTCGCTCGCTCGACATCGGCAGGCAGATGAGGCCGCGGCCGAATTTGGACATAAAATTGACGGCGTCGGCGGTTACTTTTTCCGCCGCCATCGAGAGGTCGCCTTCGTTCTCGCGATCTTCGTCATCCATGAGGATGATCATGTGACCGCGCCGGGTTTCTTCGAGAGCCTCTTCGATGGAAATGAACGGCGCTTTGGCCTGCTTGCGCGGCGGGATCTCTCCAAACATCGTGAATTCGAACCTTCTTTGGGCTGCGCCGGCGATGCGCTCGGGCCGCTCGCGGGCAACAGCTGATCTTACACTGCGGAAGTGAGTTCCGCGAACCCCTTTTTGCCGCAAGAAATCTGATTTTTCGAGCTTATCCGGCCCTCGCGCTGGAACCTGCGATGATCGGATAGCCACCTGTTTCGGGGCGAATCGGCTGCCATAGCATCCGGTCCAATCGAAGCTCACGCGGGTCGCGAAATTCTGTCAGCCCGATCGTCATCGCCTGATGGCCGGCGCGCGGCTGCGCCCGATAGGTTCCGAAAATCCAGTCCCACCACGGAAGATTGAATCCGAAATTCGAATTGGTTTCGTCGCGCTCGATCGAGTGATGCACGCGATGCATGTCGGGCGTCACGACGAAACGCCGAAGCCATCGATCGAGGTGCTCCGGAATGGCGACATTGCCGTGATTGAACATCGAGGTCGCATTCAGGACCACTTCGAACGCAACCACCCCGGCGGCAGACGCGCCAAGCGCGGCAACGGCAGCGATTTTTATCAGCGCCGAGAGAAGTATCTCCAGCGGGTGAAAACGCGCGCCGGTGGTGAAATCGAAATCGAGGTCCGCGTGATGCATTCGATGAAGCC
>DASPQU010000300.1:0-9101 GCA_035624805.1 Binataceae bacterium (SeqCode)
GGGATGGTACTACCTGATAGCGTGCGAGATCATCACTGTCGGACCCGCCAGTTACAGGTTGCCGGGCCTCGGGAGCTTCCTGATGGAAGCGGCTGATAAGGGTAAGGGAACGGAAATCGTCGCCGGCCTGCTCACTCTGCTGGCAATAATCGTGGCGATGGACGTGATTGTATGGCAACCGCTGTCTTCGTGGGCGGAGAAGTTTCGCTACGAATTCGCGGCCACGCCCCAGCCGGCGGCGGCTTCATTCGGGATGCTCGAGGTTTTTGCCGGAATCGGCCCGGCGACGACTCGCGCGCTTCAGACCATTCTGCGCCCGGTTGCGCGATCTATTTCGCGCCTGGTCGCCAGGATTCCATCGCCCGCGGCGATGAATCAAAAGTCGGTCGCGAGGATCGCGCCGATCGTGCGATTCTTAACCGTGAGTGCACTCGCGTTCTTTGGCGCATGGACAGTAGCCAGCGGAGTTGTCGCCCTCTTTCGTACCTTGCATCAGCCGTGGCCATCAGAGGTCAGGTTGATCCCCGTCGCGACAGTCGCGTCGCTGGGGCGAATCGTCGTAGCTTACGTGATATCGCTCGCGTGGACGCTGCCTGTTGCGCTGATGGCAAGCGAGAACCGCAACTTCATGCGCTTTATTGCGCCCGTGGCTGAGATTGCGGGATCGATGCCGGCGACGGCGCTATTCCCGTTGATCGTGATGTTCGTCGTCACCACCACCGGCGGCATGAATCTCGCCTCGATACTGCTGATCCTGACCGGGATGCAGTGGTATCTGTTGTTCAATCTGCTGGCGGGTGTGAATCAGATACCCGAGGATCTGCGCGAGGCTACACGCTCATTCGGTTTGTCGCGGCTCGCCGGATGGCGCAAACTCGCCATTCCAGCCCTTATGCCGTCGCTGGTGACGGGCAGCATCACAGCCTGGGGCGGCGGATGGAACGCATTGATTTTATCGGAATATTTCCCGTATCAGGGCAAGACTTATGAAGTGACGGGGCTTGGGGCCCTGCTCGACAACGCCACTTATAAATCGAATAACGGCGTGATGATCCTGCTGAGCCTGCTCTCGATGGTGGCGATTGTATTAATCTTAAATCGTCTTGTTTGGCGACGATTGTACGGCTTTTCGGTCGAGCGCTACCGCCTCGACTATTAGTTTGAGGCCCTCAAAACCATGAATGCGGAACAGGATCCTCTGCCATGGCGCTGCTTGAACTCAAGCACATCACCAAGCGCTTCGCGCATTCCAAGGGCGAGCTCACGGTTATTGACGATCTATCGTTTTCGATCGACGAGGGTGAATTCGTCGCGATCGTCGGACCGTCGGGATGCGGCAAATCGACGCTGCTTCGCATCATCAACGGAATTATGCCCGCCAGCGCCGGCCAGGTTCTCTACCGGGGCAAACAGGTCGATGGAATCAATCTGGAGTACGCGCTGGTCTTTCAGTCCTTCGCGTTGATGCCGTGGCTCACGGTAAAGGCTAATGTTGAAATGGGCCTCGAAGCGCGCGGCATTGCGCCCGACGAACGCGAAAAAATCGCGAGCGTCTATATCGACAAGGTGGGCCTCGACGGCTTCGAGGAGGCGTATCCGCGCGAGTTGTCCGGCGGGATGAAGCAGCGCGTCGGCTTCGCGCGCGCGCTTGCCGTCGAACCGAAACTCCTGCTCATGGACGAGCCGTTTTCCGCGCTCGACGCCCTGACCGCGATTTCGCTGCGCGAGGAGTTGCTCGATATCTGGCAATCGCCGGGAATGTCCGTGCATACGATCGTGATGGTCACGCACATCATCGAAGAAGCGGTCGAGATGGCGGACCGAATCCTTGTCCTCGCGTCTCATCCCGGGCGCCTGACCGCCGATCTAAAGGTGGAGTTGCCGCGTCCGCGCGATCGCAGAAAAGAGGCATTCAACGCGCTGACCGACAAAGTGTTCTCGCTGATCGAGGAGCGCGGCTGATGGCGGAGCCGATAAATCCCATCCCGGACTGCCATATCACCTGGGTCGTAGGGCTCCTCGAAGTCCTCGAAGATCGCGGCGGCAGCGAAGACGGATACAAAATCGCGCGCGAGCTGCAGTTCAATTTCTCGGATCTGCTCAACGTGATGAAGGCGGCAGAGATTCTCGGGTTCGTATCGACGCCCACGGGAGATGTCATTCTCGAACCGCTCGGAAGAAAGTTCCTCGAAAGCGACATGAACGGGCGCAAGCTGATGATCCATGAAGCGCTGAAAAAGCTCAGTCTGTTCAGCTATTTGATACGCCTGCTGCGCGGTCAGGAAGACCATTCGCTTTCGAAAGAGGTCGTACTCGAGCATCTCGCGATGCTGCTCCCCAACGAAGCCCCGGAGAAGCTTTTCCGAACAATCGTGAATTGGGGTCGCTTTGCCGAACTTTTCGGCTATAACAAGGACGAAGACCGCTTTTATCTCGATCACGAATAACTGAGGTTCTTGACGGAGGATCACGATGCCAACCGACAGCGAGAAACTCGTCACCGATTTCTGCAACGCGTGGGCGCGGCTCAATATCGAAGAGCTGATGGGTTACTTCGCCGACGACGCTGTGTATCACAACATCCCAATGGACGCGGCGCGCGGAAAAGATGCTGTTCGCGCGACCATCAACACGTTCCTGCCGATGTGCAAATCGATTCAATTCAAAGTGCTACGCAGCGCTTCCAGCGGCAACGTCGTGTTCAACGAACGTATCGACGTGCTCGACATGGGAGCCAAGAAAGTCGAGCTTCCCGTGACCGGTGTTTTCGAGACGCGTGGAAACAAGATTTCCGCGTGGCGCGACTACTTCGATATGGCGACCTACACAAAGCAGCTCGCCTGAAAATCGGTTTCGCGGGGCATAGCCTGATGCCCCGCGCTTTCCTCTCAAATACGCCGAAGCATGATTGCCGTGGCTCAACGATGAAATGGCCGCAAACATAACACACGCCATCATCGGCACCGCCGGTCATATCGATCACGGCAAGACTGCGCTCATCAAGGCTCTCACCGGCCAGGACACCGACCGGCTGAAGGAGGAGAAAGAGCGCGGCATCTCGATCGACCTCGGCTTCGCATATTTCACGCTCCCCAACGGCACCCGGACCGGAATCGTCGACGTTCCCGGTCATGAGCGCTTCATCCGCAACATGCTCGCCGGAGCGCATGGAATCGATCTCGTGCTGTTCGCGATCGCCGCTGACGACAGCGTGATGCCGCAGAGCGAAGAGCATCTCGACATCCTGCATCTGCTCGGCGTCCGCTCCGGAATTTTCGTCATCACCAAGGCCGACCTCGTCGATGCGGCGCGGCTCAAGGAGGTCCGCGACGAAATCGAACTTCTTGCGGACGGGACCGCGCTGCAATCCGCCCCGGTGATTGCGGTGTCGGCTATTACCGGCGCCGGGATGGATGAGCTGCGCGCCGAGATCGTTCGCCAGCTCCAAGGATTTGAATCGCGCCGCCCAACCGGGATCTTCCGGCTGCCGATCGATCGTGCGTTCGCGATGAAGGGGCATGGCGCCGTCGTTACTGGCACCGCGATCGGATCGGAGGTTAACGTCGGACAGAAGCTCCGCATCCTGCCCGATAATCACGAGGTTCGCGTCCGCTCGATTCAGGTGCACGGCGAGCCTGTCGAGCGGGCGGGCCTGTGCCAGCGCGTCGCGTTGAATCTGACCGGAACGGAAAAGTTCGAACTCAGGCGTGGTCAGGTCCTGGCCGACGATCAACTCGACCTCGTGACGCGGCGAATCGACGTTCTCCTCGAAATCAGGCCCGCCGCCAAGCGCGCGCTCAAAAGCAACCGTCGGATCAGGATGTTCATCGGCACGACGGAGACGCTGGGTCGGGCGATCGTGCTTGAAGATCCGACCGAGATTGCGCCCAAAGCGCGCGGCCTCGCTCAAATCGTGCTCGACTCCCCGATCATCGCGCTCGCGGGTGACCGATTCGTCATCCGCGACGAAACCAACGTGCGTACTGTCGGCGGCGGAATCGTGCTGAACCCGAAGGGTCGCGAATCACGCAAGCCGCTCGCGACGTACCGCGCGAATCTCAACGCGCTCGCGTCGGCGGAGGGGCCCGAAGCGATCGAAGCGCTGCTCGACCTGCAGGATACTCTTGCGCTGACGGCGAGAGACGTCGCGCATCTTTTGAATCGACCGATATCCGAGATGGCGCGCACTCTGAAAGATGCGCGCTTCGTCAAACTGTCAATGGGCGACGAGGAAGGCTATACGACGACGCGCAAATGGGAGGAGATCAAGCGATTCGCGCTGTCTGCGCTCGATCAGCATCACAAGAGCAATCCGCTTTCGCAGGGTTTCGAAATGGAGGCGTTGCGCTCGCGTTTGCCGTATGAAATCGATCCGCGAGTCTTCCGCAACCTGATCGACCGCCTGTCACGCGAAACCGAGATCGTTCGCGAAGAGAGCATGCTGCGCCTGAAATCGCATCGCGTCAAACTCACCACCAACGAGAATCAACTCGGCGCCCGCATCGAAAAGCATCTCGAGAAGGCCGGCTTCGAGCCGCCCGAACTAAAGCAACTGGTCGAAGACCTGAAGCTCCCCCCGGATCCAGGTAAGATCCGCGAGCTTATGAACGCGATGGAGCGTGATGGGAAGATCGTCAAGATCGCGACCGATCTGTATTTCGCGCGCCCGGTCCTGGACGTCGCGCGGGAAAAATTAACCGCCTATCTCGGCGCGCAAAACGAAATCACCGCCGCCGCCTATCGCGATCTGCTCGGAACCTCGCGCAAATTTGCGATCGCGCTGCTCGATCATTTCGATCGCGCCGGCGTTACGATTCGCATCGGCGACGCTCGTCGCCTCCGCTTAAAAGTTTCCTGATACGCGTCAGCGGACGGTAGGCAGGCGTCCCCTGGCTGATGGACGGTTGGTCGAACTTCAGGAGCCGTGAGATATCACAAGGCTGGCCGCATAGGCGAGACAAATCAGCCCCGTGAATCCGTAAAACAGGAACCATCCTTCCGTTTCGACATTTTTCCTGAGAGCGAGCAAAATCAGAACGATGCCCATTGCTAGCAGAGTCCAGGCCTTCTGCTGATCTGGAAGACGTGTCCAGAAGTCCTGAAGCTCTTCGATGCTCGACGCGAGTGCGTCACCAGCCTGCGTCATTTTTCGACCGGGGGAAATTGTGTCACCGTCGGACCGAAGATCATAGACGCAGTGATTCGCCGTCGGGTTGCGCTATTATGGGATTGTTTATGGCTGACAAACCCGACAATAACGCGGGGCGCGACGAAATCGTCCGTTTGACCGCTCGCTGCAAAGCCGCTGGTTGAGCCGGCAAGCTCGGTCCGGCGGACCTGAGCGCGGTTCTCTCGCGGCTCGATTTGGGCAGCGATCGTAATTTGCTCGTCGGAATAACCACGGGCGACGACGCGGGAGTGTATCGTGTGCGCGAGGACCTCGCGATCGTCAGTACCGTCGATTTCTTCACGCCGGTCGTGGACGACCCATACACTTACGGGCAGATAGCTGCCGCGAACGCGCTTTCCGACGTCTACGCGATGGGCGGCAAGCCTCTCACAGCGCTCAATATCGTATGCTGGCCGCAGACGGGTCTTCCTCGCGAGATGCTCGAGGAAATCCTTCGCGGCGGCGCGGAAAAGGCGCGCGAGGCGGGCGCTCTCGTCGTCGGAGGTCATAGCGTCGCCGATGAGGAAGTGAAGTTCGGAATGGCTGTGACGGGCCTGATCGATCCCTGCCGGGTCATCCGTAATGTCGGGGCGCGCCCCGGCGATGTCCTGATGCTCACCAAGCCGCTTGGGACTGGAATCCTGATGACGGCGTTCAAGCGCGATCGCCTCGCGACTGAACACTACGAAGCCGCGGTCCGAAACATGAGTCGCCTCAACGCGACCGCCGCCGAGGTGATGCTCCGTTACGACGTCCACGCTGCGACCGACATCACCGGCTTCGGACTTATCGGCCATACGAGCAAGATGGCTGAGGGCAGCAGCGTTACGCTGATCTTTGAAGAATCGGATCTGCCGATTCTGCCCGCGACGCTCGAACTTTGCCGCGAGGGGATGATTCCCGGCGGGGGCAAGCGCAATCGCGAGTTCTTCGGCCCAAGCGCGAAGATTTCCGACGAGGTAGCCGAGGAGATGGTCACGATTGCCTTCGATCCGCAGACCTCGGGAGGTCTTCTGATCGCGGTTGCGGAGCCGGACTCGATTCGGATGCTCGCCGATATGCATCGCGCCGGCAACGTCGATACCGCGATCGTCGGCCGCGTCGCGGCTTCGACTGGTTTTCCAGTCGAGCTTGTGTAATCAGTTCACAACGTCGCCCTACGACGCCAACTCCGGAGCACCTCGAATATGGATTTTTTTGAAGTCGCGACTTCGTCGCCAACGTTGCGTGAATTTTCCGATCGTCCGGTCGAATCAGCGCTGATTGAAAAAGTACTGGAGACAGCCAATATGGCGCCCTCCGGATCGAACGCGCAGCCGTGGGAATTTGTTGTCGTCCGCGAGCAGACGACGCGCGATGCGGTCCGAAAGCTGTACGAGGCGGCCTGGATTCCATACAAGGAAACCGCGATTATCCGCGGGCGCAAGGAATTGTCTGCGCGCGCCAAAAAAGCTCTCACGGTCGGCGACGGATTCGCAGCATCGCTATCAATCGTACCGGTTCATATCGTCGTGTTCCTCGATCGTCCCAAGATGCGCGTTGAGCGTGGCAGCGCGGAGGATCTGAGCAATTTTGGCGCGACCTACGGATCCATTTTTCCGGCGATCGAGTTGCTGATGCTCTCGGCGCGAGCGCTCGGACTCGGCACCGCGATGACCACGATGCTAAGTCCGCACGAGGCTGAAACTCACGAACTGCTGGGCGTGCCACAGCAGTATCAATTGATTGCGCTGATTCCGATGGGATATCCGGCGCGCCCGTTTAAGCGCCCATATCGCAAACCCGTGTGGCCCCGCGTCCATGCCGACAGGTGGGGTCGCCCTTGGCCCCGTTCCTGATCGCTTATACGGCAAAGAATCTACGCCGCGCCCACAGCGACACGTCCACCAGCCCGATCATCACGGGCACTTCGATGAGCGGACCGATCACTGCGGCGAATGCCGCGGCGCTGTCGATTCCGAAGGTGGCGACCGCCACCGCAATGGCGAGTTCAAAATTATTCGACGCCGCCGTGAATGATAGTGTCGCGGTTTGCGCATAGGTGGCGCCGAGTTTGCGGCTCAGCGCGAATGAGAGCGCGAACATGATCACAAAATAGAGCAGCAGCGGAATCGCGATTCGAGCAACGTCGAACGGAAGCTGGACGATCGCCGCGCCCTTGATCGAAAACATCACTACGATGGTAAACAGCAGGAAAATCAGCGTGAGCGGGCTAATCCTCGGAATGAACGCCGCGCGATACCATGCCTTCCCCTTGCGCGCGACCAGAATTTTCCACGTAGCGAACCCGGCGACGAATGGAATCCCGAGATAGATCGCGACGCTCTCCGCAATTTGCCCTATCGTCACCCGAACCGTCGCGGAACTCAGTCCGAGCCATCGCGGCATCACCGTAACGAATGCGTATGCGTAGACTGAAAAGAACAGCACTTGGAAAATCGAGTTGAAGGCCACCAGTCCCGCGCAATAGTCTGCGTCGCCTTCGGCGAGATCGTTCCACACGATCACCATCGCGATACATCGCGCGAGCCCGATCAGGACGAGGCCGGTCATATATTCGGGGCGATGGCGGAGAAACAGGATCGCCAGCGCGAACATCAGCGCCGGACCTATCATCCAGTTCTGGACAAGCGAGAGGCCGAGGATTTTCGCATCGCGAAACACCCCGCCCAGCTCGTCGTAGTTCACCTTCGCCAGCGGCGGATACATCATCAGGATGAGCCCGATCGCGATCGGGACCGACGTGGCGCCGACGCTCAATCGGTCGAATTCGGATTTGACGTCGGGGAATATCGCGCCTATAGCCACGCCGGTGGCCATCGCTGTGAAAATCCACACGGTCAGATAGCGGTCGAGAAACGAGAGCCTGCGCAGAACAGGCATCTCAGACACCGAGATCGTCGCACTCATTGGAACCTTGGGCCTCGTTTCGTTCCCGGGCGGATCGAATCTAGCGCTCCCGATCTTCCGGAAGCTTGATCTTGCCTATTTCGCCTACGCGCTGTTGCAGCGCAAAGCTGTCGAGCGCTTCGAAGCGCAGACTGGTGAAAATCTTGATGCGATTCTCCAGTTCGCGATAAATGCGATGGAAAAAGCGCCGGGTCTCTTCCTCGGTCCCCTTGAACGCAGCGGGGTCGGCTACGCCCCAGTGTGCGGTTATCGGCTGTCCGGGCCATACCGGGCATTGCTCGGCGGCAGCCTGATCGCAGACCGTGAAAACAAAATCGAGAGGCGGACTATCCGGTTGCGCGAATTCGTACCAACTCTTGCTGCGCAGGTGCGACGTTTCGTAGTTCAGTTCGTTAAGCAGCGCGAGCGCCACAGGATGAATGACGCCCTTGGGATGGCTTCCTGCGCTGAAGCCCTTGAACTTCCCCTTGCCCCAACGGTTGATCGCGCACTCGGCCATCACGCTGCGCGCTGAATTTCCGGTGCACAGAAAAAGTACGTTGAATTCGCGCCGATTCACGCAAGTATCTTTCCACGTGTCTGCGCGCGTTTTTCTTGCGGCCGCTGTTTCGTTTCTGCAGGAGCGCACGTGCCAGGCGCGCATTGCTTTGGATCGCCTCCGCAACAGTTTTCGGTAAGATAGGCGAGCAGCTCGTTCATCGCGTCGTAATTGGCGCTATAAATTATCGAGCGGCTCTCGCGTCGCGAGGTCACCAATCCCGCGAATCGGAGCTGGTTCAAATGAAACGACAGCGTCGGCGAGGGCAGCTTCAGGCGATCTCCGATTTCTCCGGCAGGCATCCCGGCAGGCCCCTTCTGGACAAGCAGGCGGAAAATATCGAGACGGGTCTCCTGCGCCAGAGCGCCGAGCGCCGCAATCGCTATTGACTTTTCCATATTTCCAGAGTTATAGAATTATCGAGCGAGGAAGTCAATCCCCGCTTTGCGAAGGAGCAGAAGATGAGCAGTAGCGATTCGATAA
>DASPQU010000301.1:0-6507 GCA_035624805.1 Binataceae bacterium (SeqCode)
GCCCAGCCGATTGCGTGGCAAGAGTGCAGAAGACCTTATCTATGCCGGCAACGATTCTAATCCTGCGGCCGGTATGGCCGAGGTGTCGCTGATCCTTGAAGCTTCGCAAGAAGCGCCCTTTCCCGGGCCTTATTCGACGCTTGCGGAAATGGCGATCACGCGCCGCGTCTTTCGCGGCGGCGATTCGGAATATCTCATCAACAAAATCCCCTGCCGCCTCAAGGACATCACCGAGTTTTTCATGGCGATTCAGATCCATAGCCGCAGTTTTGCGATTGTCGAGCAGGGCAGGGTCGACGAGATCATCCAGTCCAAGCCGCACGAGATTCGCTCGATGATCGAGGAAGCCGCCGGGCTTTCGCTTTTCAAAGGGCGGCGCGAACTCAGCGAGCGCAAGCTCGAGCGGGTCAAAGAAAACCTCGCGCGCGTTGACGACGTTTTGGCCGAAATCGAGCGCCAGCTCAATTACGCGCGGCGTCAGGCGAAAAAGGCCGAGGCCTTCAAGGCGGTCAAGGCGGAATTGACCGAACTGGAGCGACTCCAGTCGGGGCGCCGAATCCTTGAACGTCGCGAGGAATACGCCGACGAGTCGTCGCGTGAAACCGAGTTGCGTGCGGGCGCTGATTCGGTCCGCGCGATTCTCGACGAATGTCAGGCGGCGCTTGCTGCCGCGTCCGAGGGACTCAAGGCCGCCGAAAACGATCTCGGCGCTGCACGTCGCGAGCGCGACGATCTCGCCTCGCGCGCCGCCGAACGCTCTCGCACTCGCGATTTTCTGACCCGACGGCTCGAGGCGATTCGCGAAGCGCATCCCGGGCATCTGGCGAAGATCGCGGAACTTGAAGGGCAGGCCGCCGTCGCACGCGCCCGGCGCGCTGCCGCCGGCGCCGCTCTCGCGCGCGAGGCGAATGCAGGCGACGGCGGAGCCGAAGCGCAACTCGTAGCGATTCGTCACGAGCACTCGGCCCGGCAGGCCGAGGCGACATCCTTGGAGCGCACGGCCGAAGATTTGAAGGATGAGCTGTCCGAGGTCGTACGCGAAGCCGCGGCGATTCGCGGCCGGCTCGGCGATCTGACCGGAGAGCGCGCCGATTTGCAGGCGCGATCCGCGAGCGAAGAGCAAGCCGAGCCTGCCCTCGCCGAGATGGCGCGCCAAACAGCAGTCGCTTCTGAAGACGCTGCGAAATCGCTCGCATCATTGCGCGTCGAATTGCCCGCGCGCGAAGCCGCCTATCACGAAATCTCCCACGCGGAGAGCGAGACGCGCTCCAGCCTCGAACAGCTTTCTGCCCGTATCAAGGCGCTCGACGAGGCCGTGCGCGAGGCGCGTCCGCGACCGCGTGCACCCGAAACTCGGGGCGGCGTCGACGCCCGGCTCCGGACCGTTCTGGAATCGCTCAACGGCGATCGTCCTCGCGTCGATCCGCGCCCGGTCGCCAGCGTGATGCGCGCGCCGGCCGTGCTTGAACCTGCTCTCAAGGCTGCGCTCGGCGTCGAGTATGACGCGGTGATCGTCGATTCTCCGGTCTTCGCCGTGCGCGCGATCGATATCCTTAAGGAGCGTCACGCAGGCCGGATGGCGTTTGTTCCGGAGCCCGAAGGGGGACTCAGCGCGGTCCACGAATCGCTCGAAGCTCCGGGAATTGCGGGCCGGCTGATCGACATGCTCGAAGTCGAGCCGCGCTTCCGTCCTGTGGCGGAGGCGATGCTTGGTCATGTGATGCTCGCCGACGATGTGCGCTCCGCCCTCGCGGCTTCGAATCTCAACGGCCACGGCACGCTGTTCGTGACGCGCGACGGCGATATTGTCGAGCCGGGAAAAATGATTTGCGGAGGCAGCGTCGACGCTACGAATGCGCCGCGCACTGAATCGATCCAGCCGCTTAAGGAAACCAGCGCGCATCTTGCGCGTGCACGTGTCGAACGCGAAGCGCTCGAAATGATCCTGCCGGAGCGCATCGCCGCCAAAGAACGCGCGGCGCGAATTCTCGCGGAGTTGCGCGCGAGAATTGCGGATGGTGAGCGGGTCGCCAACACCGCTCGATCCGAAGCCGCCTCCGCCGAACAGACTATGCGGATGGCGACTATCCGGCTCGTGGAATCGCGCCGGCGTCTGGACGAAATCGCGTCGCTTATCGCAACGTCCAACACGCGCCTCGAGGAACTCGCGCTCGCCGAGCAGAATATGCGTCAGAAGCTGGCTGAGATGCGCGAGCAGATCGGTACGAGCCGGCAAACCGTCGAACAGATCGCGGCCAAAATGCTCGAGATCGCGTCAAAGGTCGAAGCGCGGCGTGCGGAAATCGCGTCTTTCGAGAAGGAACTCCATCACGCCTCGGAGAGCGCGCGCAACTTCGAGACGCAGATCGATGAATCGCGCGCCCGCCTCACGCGCGAAGCGGCGGAGCAGGCGGAATTCGAGGCGGAGCTCGACAAGCTCGCTGCGCAGGACGCTGACGCGCGCGTGCGCGAAACCGCGCTGTCAGAAATGTTCGCTATCCTGGAGCGCGAATGCGCGGAGCGCGGACGCGACCTCGAATCGCATCGTACTCGACACAAGGATGCGCAAACCAGGCTGCATGCGCTCGAAGACGAAGCGATGCAATGCGCGCTGCGCCGGGAGAGGGCGCGCACGCTGTCCGAAGAATCGGTGCGAATCTTTGCGGAAAAATTCGGCGCGGACTTCGACGCCGTCGCCGAGGAACTATGCGCCGCGATCGCAATGCGCGACGGCGCCACCGACGACAATCGTATCGCGGAGTTGCGCGCGAAAGCCGAGCGCATCGGCGAGGTCAACCTTGCGGCGGACAGCGAGGTCAAGGAGCTGGAAGAGCGCTCGACGGCTCTGGGAGCCGAACGTGCCGATCTCGACGCCGCCGTCAAGGATCTCACCGCGACGATCACCAAGCTCAATCGCGAGGCTCGCAAGCGCTTCGCCGAGACATTTGAGGGCGCGGCGCGCAACTTCGAGCAGGTCTTTCCGAAACTGCTGCCGGGCGGAAAGGGGCGGCTCGAACTCGAACAGTCCGACGACGTTCTCGAAGCCGGAGTCAGTATCCTAATCCAGCCCGCGGGCAAGAAGGTCAAGGAGATCGCGCTGCTCTCGGGGGGAGAGAAGGCGCTCTCGGCGATGGCGCTCATCTTCTCGCTGTTCCTGCTGAATCCGAGCCCGTTCTGCGTGATGGACGAAGTTGACGCTCCGCTCGACGAGTTCCGCCTGCACGCTTTCACGGCGCTGCTCGCCGAACTGAAGGCGCGCTCGCAGTTTATCGTGATCACGCACAACCAGCGCACGATGCAGAAGGCGGACCATATCCACGGAATCACAATGGATCGCCCCGGCGTCTCGCGTGTGATTTCGCTCAAGATCCCGCAAGCGGCGTAGCCCTCGCCCCGACAGGGAGAGGGTGCTGCGAAGCCGCGGGTGAGGGCCAGCTTTCAGCGCGTCGCGAACAGCGATGCGCGATTCAAGTAGTTGCGCGCAACTGATGCGCGCTGAATGAGGACCCTCACCCGGAGCAAAGGATTGCTCCGACCTCTCCCTGATCCGGGAGAGGCTCTGCAAAGGCAGGGCTTCTGAAAAGATCCCGATTTCAAGGCGTGGACGGCGGCTGATTCTGTTCACAGATTGTTGTGTTTCGCGCTACTTTCCAAGTCCTCTCCCTGGCCAGGGAGACGAGGCGCGAAGCGCCAGGTGAGGGTTCCGTTTTACGCGTGCAGCGCGGCGACTGTCGCAAGGACGGCCACCTCGCAGATCGCGGCGCCTCCCGCGAGCGCGAATCCCGATGCGCCTCCGAGGCGGCGGCTGATTGCCAGCCGAATCGCGAGGATTGTCAGAGCGGACGCGATCACGACGGCGAGCCCAACGTTTTCGTAAAGTCCCATCGTGAGGCCCAGAGCGACGACGCTCGATACTGCGAACTCTCGAAACGTCAGCCCGCCCGCGTAAGGCACCCCGAGGCCCCATCGCTCAAGGGGCTTGAGTCCATATGCGATCGGCACGATCGACCAGCGTGAGATCAAGATAGCCATCACGATTGCGCCGAGCCGCCCGTCCGGATTGGCGATTCGCGCGAGCATCCACGTCGCGAAGAAAAACCATACGAGCGCGGCGAGCGCGCCGATCGGTCCGATACGGGCGAGGCCGGTCGACGCGGGGCGTTTTCCGATCCTGAGCGCTTCGATCAGATCGGCGACGCCGACGATGTCGATGGTGCCAGTCGCGATTTGCGCTGCGAGAATCACGATTGCCGATCGGATTCCAAACGCAAACGCGCCAAGCGCGCGATCCAGAGCGCCGAGCGCGACACCCAAGGCAAGGCCGATGAGAGGAATGAACATCAGCGCGCGGGCGCGCGTCGCACGGTCTCCGAAATCGCGATCTGCGAGCAACGTCCATCGCGTCAGCGTCGCCGCCGCGACAGCCGCCTCGAAAACGAGGCTCGACACTCGCGGCGACTCAGTCTGTTCGGCGTCTTCCATCGGTCGCCCGACACTACCCGATGAATCTGCTCTCCTCCATAAGGCTCGCGCGCCCGCCGCATCAAGTTTCGCGATACGCTAGAGTCGTCGCGACGCGGAGGAAGGTTCGCGATGAAAATACTTGTGATGGGCGCGGGCGCGGTCGGCTCGTATTTCGGCGCGCGATTGCAACAGGCGGGCGAAGAGGTGGTGTTCTGCGCCCGCGGCGAACATCTGCGTGCGATGCGCGAGCGCGGGCTGACGATCGAGAGCTTTTGCAGCGATTTCAAAGGCGCGGTCCGCGCGACCGACGATCCGCATGAGTTTGCGCCCTACGATCTCGTTTTGTTTTGCGTCAAAGCCCACCACAACGACGCTGCCGCGCGCTCGCTTATCGGATGCCTGGCGCCGGGCGGGGCGGTGCTGACGCTGCAAAACGGCGTCGAGAACGAAGCGCAGATAGCGGCGATACTCGGGCGCGACGCGGTGATGGGCGGCGCGGCACGCGTAGGAGTCGAAGTCGTCGAGCCCGGCCGTATAGTGCATCTTACCGACGGCGAGATCGAATTCGGCGAGCTTTCAGACAAAATCACCGAGCGAGCCGAGCGCATCGCCGCGATGTTTCGTCGCGCGGGAATCCTGCGCGCGCTTTTCACCGATCTGCTCACCTTTCGATGGAACAAGCTGCTGTGGAATTCCGCGTTCAACACGGTTACGACGCTGACGCGCCGCACTGTCGGCGAAATCATCGACGATCTCGACGGGATGAGGCTGATTCGCACGCTGATGAACGAGACGATGATCGTCGGCGCCGCAGAGGGCGCGAAGATCGGACGGTCAAACATCGAGGCGCTGCTCGCGCATTCCGACAACCATCTCCGTCCGCTCAAGACCTCGATGCGTCAGGATGCGGAGCGCGGCAGGCGAATCGAATACGACGCGCTAAGCGGCGCGGTGATTCGCGGGGCGCGCCGACATGGAATAGAAGTGCCCGCGACCGAGACGATCTACGCGCTGCTCAAGATGCTCGATGTCGGCGCCGAGCGCTGATCAATGCTTCTCGAACTGCTTCTTGCCGAAGAGCGTGTCCCACGATTTCTGATCGGCGGTCGGCGGACGATACGCCTTTAGCTGCTCGGCCATCACGGCAAACCCGCGCTGGACGGCGGGACGCGCGCGAAGGCCCTCGTACCATTTCTTGAGATTGGGAAAATCGTCGAGATTTTGTCCCTGCATGTTGTGCGGGACCAGCCAGGGATAGATCGCGATATCGGCGATCGAGTAGTCGCCTGCGATATAGGGCGATTCGCCCAGACGCTTGTCGATCACGTTGTAGATGCGCTTGGCCTCGTTGGTGTAGCGATCCATCGCGTATTGCAGCTTCTCGGGCGCGTAGACGCGGAAGTGATGCGCCTGACCGAGCATCGGGCCGACGCTCCCCATCTGGAACATCAGCCACTCAAGAACCTTGAATCGCCCGCGCGTGTCTTTCGGCATCAGCTTGCCGCTCTTCTCCGCGAGATAAATCAGGATTGCGCCCGATTCAAAAATCGAAAGCGGTTTTCCGTCGGGGCCGTCGCTGTCGACGATCGCGGGCATCTTGTTGTTGGGGCTGATTTTCAGGAATTCAGGCTTGAACTGGTCGCCCGCGCCGATATTGACCGGGATGACGTTGTAGGGGAGCCCGATCTCTTCGAGCATCACGGTGATTTTGTATCCGTTTGGTGTCGGCCAGAAATATACGTCGATCATCTAGCGCTCCTGCGTTCTGGAATTGGGCGTTCGCGACGTTCAACAAGTAACGCCGCTGGCAAGGGCGAGGCAAGGACAGAATGCGATCGCGCTATTCGCCACAGCCGGACGACTTCGGAGGATGAAGCTGCGGATCGATATTTCGCTGAAAACAGACATGACCGGAGTCATGGTTCCATCTGGTGTCGTTCTCGTGGTTCCAAAGGTTCAAGGCTTGAGAAGCATTGTCATCTTTCACGCCGAAATCCGCACAAAGTTCGAAAGAAGCATTAGCCGTCGCGCGATAGCTGTACT
>DASPQU010000302.1:0-2613 GCA_035624805.1 Binataceae bacterium (SeqCode)
TAGTGCTCCGATTGGCATGAGTTTGGTTGGAACTCCTGATAATGGTCCGCGCCAGTATTCGATTTACGCCACCGAGCAGGCCACAAAAGGGGACACCGGCGAGGCAGTGTGTCCGAATGCCGAAGGCTTTTTCTGGGTGGCGGCGCAGGTCGCGCTTAGGCGCAACGCGACGACGGCGTCGGCCTCAAATCACTGAGGAACGTTGCGCAGTCCGATTGCCGCGTCCTCATCCAAGACTAAAACTCGAGGCCGCGTTCTTGCGAACGCGGCCTTCGCTTGTGCGCCGTTCGCCATCGGTCGAACTGTGACGTTCGAGGCTGTATAGTTGCGCCGGATCACATCTGCATCCGAATGGCGAGCGCTGGCGAAAAATTGATGACGCTTCCGTTTGACGGCGACCTGCAATCCGCGCCTGCGCGATCGCAGGATGCGCTCTACGGCGACGATCTGACGAAATCCTACGGCGGGCGTAATGTTGTCGACCACGTGTCGGTCGTGGTGAATCCCGGCGAGATCGTAGGTCTGCTCGGTCCCAACGGCGCCGGCAAAACGACCACCTTTTACATGCTTGTCGGATTGCTCCGGCCCGAGACCGGAACGATTCGACTGGGCGACGAGGACATTACGCGGCTTCCGCTCTATCAGCGCGCGCGTCGCGGTATCAGCTATCTTCCGCAGGAGCCATCGGTATTCCGCAAGCTCACAGTCGAGCAGAATCTGCTGGCCGTTCTGGAGACGCTCGATTTGACGCAGGAGCAGCGCGATGCGCGGCTGCAAAATCTCCTTGACGAGCTGGGGATCGCGCGATTGGCGAAGTCCAAGGCCGGCGTGCTTTCGGGTGGCGAGCGGCGCAAGGTCGAAATCACGCGCGCGCTCGTGCTGAATCCTCAGTTCCTGTGCTTGGACGAGCCGTTTGCGGGAATCGACCCGATAACAGTGCTCGAGATTCAGCGGATAATCGAATACCTCAAGGGACGCGGTATCGGCGTCCTGATGTCGGATCACAACGTTCAGGCGACGCTTTCGATAATCGATCGCGCCTACGTGATTAACGCGGGAAAGATTCTCTTCCAAGGAGCGCCTCGCGAGGTCGTCGCCAGCGACGCCGTCCGTCAGGTCTTCCTCGGCGAACGTTTCCGATTGCCCTGATTCTTGCGCGCGCGCAAAGCGCGTCAGTTCTCCAGGTAGTAATCGATCGTCGAGACCAGCCGTACCTTCTTGTCGATCGAGCTTTGCTCGTCGAACGCACCGCGCGATTCGGCGGCGTCGCGGCTCGTGATTTCGAACACGCCCTGATTGGCGCGGCGTATCACGCCCAGTCGGCTCCCGGAATCGTGCGCGAATTGCTCGGCGACGGCGCGGGCGCTCTTGGTTGCGTCCGCAAGCATCGCGGGCCGAATCGAATCGAGTTTGGTGAATACATAGGCGGGATTGGCGATTTCCTGGCCGGGTTCGAGATTCAGCACGACTCCCTGCCGGATGAGATCGCCGGTTAGCTGGCTCGACTGCGCGACGCGATCGACATCGGCGGAGCGGATTTTGATTCCGCCCTTCACCTGATAGCGAGCGCCGGGGCGCACCTGTCCTCCCCACTGCGAGGTGTCGGTCACCCGCGTGGACACCGTCTCGATCTCCGACTCGGGAAAGCCGCGCGTCGTTGCGAACTGGCGCACCAGCTTGGAGTCGCGCTCGATCTCCGCATACGCCCTGCTGACGTCATCGCCCGAGGCGGTGAAGGAAATCGTCCAGATGGCGACGTCGGCGCGGACCGGCCGCTCGACTAATCCGCGGACCGTGACCGAGCGCTCAGCGCGGGCGCGATAAAATCCGTCGCCGATCAGATATCCCCCGCATGCGAGGCCCAATCCCACGATCATCGCGGCGATGATCGCCCCGAGCGATCCGATCCCTCTCGACTCCATCGCGGGTCACCTCCGGTTTTGCGCGGCTCGCGCCGGATTATCCCCGATGCATCGCCTTCTTGAGCGCAACTGTGCGCTCCAGCAGTGTGCTCGGGATATTCAGCGTTCCGGCCACGTTCGAATAGGGATAGAGCCGCGCGTTGATGTGCGCGTGCAGGGGAAGGTCGTCGCCCTGATGGATTTCGTAATCGAGCGGCAGGGGACCGAGGATGCGCAAAATCCTGTACAGGGCGCGCGCGAATTCGGCGAGCTGGTCGTCGCGAAGATCGGTCACCATCCCGCGATACTCGGGTATCATGACCTCGTAGCTGCGCGGGAACGCGCCGATCGGCGTCGCATAGGTGACGATACCGTCGCGATCCTCGATGATCAGCCCCAGTTCCTCGAACAGATTGATCATCCTGCCCCACAAACCGGGATCTCTGCGTTCGGCGTCGGCCTCCGCGGCGACCGCAGGAAGAGGCATCGGAGAGCCGATGATCTGTTGATGCGCGTGCGGCTGGGAAGCGCCGGATTCGCGTCCCTGATTCTTGCGAATCACTACGGAATGGACTCGGGGGTTCTCAAACGAATAGCGCGCGACGCGAACGTCGGTCGCGACCAAATTGATGAAATGTTCCTCGCCAAGCTCTCCCGTGTACATCAGGTCGGTGGGAGTGCGCGGCGCATCGACAAAATGGCGCGGGTCTTC
>DASPQU010000303.1:0-5413 GCA_035624805.1 Binataceae bacterium (SeqCode)
CTGCGCCCGCTCCGGGACTTCATACTTACACAGCCAGATACCGCCGCAAAGGCTATCAGACCGGCCACGCTTCGCGCCGCCATCCCATGTCCCAGAACATCCATTCGTACCGGCTGGTCGTCATGAAACAGCGGCGCATCGCGTCGCGCTCCGCAGGCTGAATTCGCGACGCCGTCGCATCGGTCACGTCGATGACGGCCTTCACCACGGCCGCGAATTCCTCCGACGCGTACGTGGCGATCCATCGCTGAAAGAGCGCGTCGGGTGACCCTTTGCGCTCCAGTTCCTTCCCGACCTCCCAATAAATCCAGTAGCACGGCAAAAGCGCGCCGAGCGCCTCGTGGTATGCGCCGCCGTATGCGGTCGCGAGCAGGAAGCTCGTGTACGCGAGATTGACGGGCGCCGGCGGCGTCGCAGCGACCTGCTCGGGCGTGAGATTCCATTGCTTGAAAAAACTTTCGTGGAGTAATCGCTCGACGCGAATCGCGTTGGCCGCATGCTCGTTGAACATAACGATCCAATCGTCCTCGGGCGCGCGCGCCGCTGCGATTGAAAGCGCCCGCCCGAACTCACGCAGGTAGAGAGCGTCCTGGATGACGTAAAACCTGAACGCCTCGCGATCGAGCGATCCGTCACCGAGTCCCTTGACGAACGGATGCTCTAAGATGGCGCCGTAAATCGGCCCGATCGATTTCCAAAGCTCCGCGCTGAATGCCATCTCGCGTCCTCCACAATCGCGATTCTAGCCTCTCGCGCGTCCGAGTATCATCATCTGATGACGTACTCCTTTCGCCGGGAGGTCCTGCGATGAAAACAATCGTTGCCGTGTTGGCGGTCGCTTTTGCTCTGTCGATCGTTACCCGCACCTACGCTCACGACATGGGTGACATGGACATGAGCGCCGGAAGTTCGTCGGATTCCGCGATGGCGGCGATGGGCAAGCATCTGATGGAGACTCAGCACATGACGATGACGCAGATGCGTCCGATGACCGCAGCGGATCAGAAACGCGCAAATGAAATCGTCGCGACGATGCGCGCGACGTTGTCCAAGTATCAGGATTATCGCGTCGCCGAGGCGGACGGATACAAGCCCTACATGGAGCAGATTCCGCAGGAGGTCTATCACTTCGCCAGCCGCGCGCACACCGGCGCGGAATACGCCGGCGAGATCGATATCGAACGTCCCGGGTCGCTGCTCTACGAAAAAATGGGGACAGGAGGATGGAAGCTGGTCGGCGCGATGTACTCGGCGCCCGCCTATTACACGCCCGACCAACTCGACGCGATTATTCCGCTGGGAATCGCGCGATGGCACGAACATACGAACATCTGCCTGCCCGAAGGTATTACTGAAGCCGACGTCATGCAGGGACGCGTGATGCCCCCGCGCGGCTCCCTTGCCAATGCGATCGATACGCAGCGCGGATGGAACGCGGGAACGGGCACGCGCATGCGCTTCGGATATCTGGCGGATCCGCGCTTTGGTTTCGCCGGAACCATCTCGACACAGGAGGAATGCGAAGCGGTGCGCGGCAACTTCCATAAGCAGATATTCGGCTGGATGGTTCACGTCTATCCATTCGCGGGCGACGACATGAAGGTCGCGTTCGGAATGGACGCCCCGTAGCGAGGAGGCAGTCGTGATCGGAAGCTACGAATCGATCGACGAGGCGTTGGAGATGCTCTCGGGATGCGGTCCCGAGACAATCGAAGGCTTTTCAAATCACGGACCGATGGCGGCGGAGGCGCTGTGCGCGATGGATCGCTCGGACGTTGTCGTCGCGTGGGTTGATCGCTATCGAAAACGCGTTGCGCCCCGACAAATCACGGAGGGAAAAATCAAGAATAACGAATGGCGCGACGCACTCGGCGAACATACGAAGTTCTCTGCGTGGGCGTCGTTCTTCGAGGAAGAACTCAAAGACGCCACCTGGCAGGTGGTCCTCGATAAGTGGGCTGCGCGTCTCGCGCCCGGAATAGCAGCGGCCGCATTTCACGGCGTGCTGCGGACGGCGCATGCGACGCGTAGCCTCGCCGATGACGAAACTCCGCAGCGCCGCGCGGAACTCGCGCAAGGACTCGCCTACTGGGCCGCCGAGTTTCAGCCGCTCAATCCTAAAATGACCGGAGGTCGCGGCTTGGGCACGTCTCGTGCGATTGCAGCCGTCCCGCTGCTTCCGCCCGAGCTTCGTCGGACGCATGGCTCGATCACAGATGCGCTCGCCCCGGTGATTGCGTATCCGGCTTTCGCAGACGTTCACGCGATGATCGACTCCTCAAAGAACGTCGGCGAGCTGCTGTCAGATCTAAGCGCCACCTTCGCCGGAGTTTTCGAAGCGAATGCGATCGGAATCACTCCGACGATCGCGCTTATCCATTGCGTCACGGGGCCATCGTGCGTGCGGATGATGATCTCTCACGTAAGCGACTCGACGGCGCGCACGTGCGCGTCGCACGCGTGGCACGCCGCGGCTGCGATCTATTCGACGTATGCGAGCAAGCCGTGGTCGGCGACGGATGCCGAGGAATCAAGCGGCCACGAAATGCCTGCCGACGAACTAATCGGACGCGCGGTCCACAATGGCGACGAACACGCGATCAAATTCACCGAAGCATGCATCCGCGAGGCCGCCCTCAATCCGCAGGCCGTCTACGCACGCGCCGCCTCGAAAGCGATCGCGACGCTGCCGCCGGTACGATGAAACTGCCAAGCCTCGCTGTGACTTCTTTACATCACGCCGCTTTTTCTCGCGGATGCACCTGACGCTCGACCTCGGCCTCGAACTCGTCGCGCGCAACTTCGAGGTCATAGTCCTTTTGAATCCCGAGCCAGAATTCGGCGGACGTACCGAAGTATCGTGCGAGCCTAAGGGCGGTTTCGCCGGTCACACCGCGGCGCCCTTCCACAATCTGCGTGATACGGTTGGCTGGAACGTGCACTTCATCAGCGAGCTTGTTCATGCTCATATTGAGAGGCTTCAGAAATTCTTCGAGCAGGATTTCGCCCGGATGCACAGGCGGCAGCTTTTTTTTACGGCCCATCCTTCCATCTCCTAGTGATAGTCGGCGATTTCAACGTCGAACGCGTCGGGCTCGCGCCACACAAAGCATATTCGCCGCTGGTCGTTGACCCGGATACTGTGCTGACCCTCGCGGTTGCCGCGAAGTTCTTCCAGTCGGTTTCCGGGAGGAACCCGGATATCCTGCAACGAGTTCGCGTTGTTCAACATCGCGAGCTTGCGCCGCGCGACATTCTCGATGCTTTGAAAACGCGGGCGTCGGCGTCGATTAAAGAGCGCTTCCGTGTCTTTGCATCGGAACGTTCTTATCACGCGGTGACGATATTACGTATTACGTAATATGTCAAGGTATAAACCGCCGGCTCGGAGCGCTTGCAGCACGCATCCAAGAGAGCGCCGCTCGTTCGATTCGCCCTACGCGGCGCGGCCGTGGCGCAGCACGCGACCCGGTAGCGGGCCGTCGGGCGCGACGGTATCGCTACCCTCGCGACGAATGACTTTGCCGTTGACGATCACCGCGTCGATGCCGCTCGCGTCGGAGACAAGTCGATCCTGTCCGCCCGGCATGTCGTATACGCGCCTGAGCTTGGACGCTCCGACCTTGTCGGGATCGAAGATCGTCACGTCGCCGGCGAGTCCGGGCTGAAGCCGCCCGCGATCCGTGATTCCGAACACTTCGGCGGGCCGCGCCGTCAGCATCCAGATCGCGCGCTCCATCGGGATCGCGCCTTTCTCGCGCACCCACGTCCCCAGCAGATGCGTCGCGAAGCACGCGTCGCAAAGCTGGCTCGCATGCGCGCCCGCATCCGACAGTCCGAGCACGGTTCCGCGACCGGCAAGAAGCTGCGCGACCTCGGCCTCGTCATTGTTTGCGACCGCCATCCTGAAGCGCGCATCGAGGTTCGACGCAAGCGCAAGATCGAGCGCAAGATCGACAGGATTCGTTCCGCGCTCGCGCGCTACTTCCGCGACTGAGCGCTCTTCCAGCGCGGGCTCGGTCGGACAGTACGAGATGACCGTGCGATCCCATCGGTTCGCGAAGGGATTCTGAGTACCGGGTCCCGCCTTTTCCTTGAAAGCTGCGCGAAACTCGGCGCGCGCGTATATGCGCTTCTTGCCCTCGAGATCCGCCGCCGAGATCGGAGCGAAGACCGACATGCTCTCGAACAAAAACGGCTCTTTGAAATTGAATTCGAAGTTAAGCGGACGACCCGTGACTTGCGGGACGATCGCAAATCCCTTGTCGGAGAGTTCCTCGGATTCGCGAAGGATCCGAAGCGCGTTCCCGCCGCCGCTCATCCCGCCCAGCAGCGCCGTCCATGTGATGGGGCGATGAGTCGCCTCGTAGAGCTCGACGAATTCGCGGATGAACAACTCACGACCTACCGTCACCTGAAGAAGGCCCTCGCCTTCTTCGCGAAGCACGGACGCCAGCGCCTTGATTTCCGCAAGTTCCGCCGCGCGGCTGGGAACAGGACGCCCCGCGTATCCGACGTGGGTGGGAGACTTCGACGTCGCGAAGCCAAGCGCGCCGGCGCGAATCGCGCGTCGAACAAGCTCGCGCATCGCGGCGATTTCCGCCTCGCTCGCGGGCCGCTGCGTCGATTCCTCGCCCATCACGTACATTCGCACGGGAGTATGACCAACAAGCGCGCCGAGGTTGATCGCAGTGCCGCGCTTTTCGACCGCGCCGAGATATTCCTCGAAGCTCTCGAACGGCCATTCGTAGCCGAGTCCCTTCTCGAGAGTTGCGAGGCTCATCCCTTCAACCTTCTCGAGTGTGCGCATAATGAGGCCGCGATGCTCCGGTCGGGTCGGGGCCACGCCAAATCCGCAGTTGCCCATCACGACGGTTGTGACGCCGTGCCACGGCGATATGGTCATCATCCGATCCCACATCACCTGAGCGTCGTAATGCGTATGGATATCGACGAATCCGGGCGCGACGACGCGACCTTTCGCATCGATCGTTTCGCGCGCAGATCCGGTGACATCGCCGACCGCGGCTATCGCGCCGTCTTTGATCGCCACGTCGCCTGCGCGGCCGGCGCTTCCCGAGCCGTCGAATATGGTTCCGCCCGTGATCTTGAGATCGTATTCCATCGCGATTTTCTCCCGCGCCTGAAGGCGCGCCCCGGCGTTCAATGGGTGGTGCGCAATTTCACGTATATCGCGACGCAGAGCCGGCGGTCCAGCCGCGAAGTGTTGTCAATTTAACGTTCGTTTAGTAGTTAAACTTGTGAGACTCGAACTGGAATAATCCAGTAGCGTACTCAGAGGGAGCCGCCGCCCATGTTAAAGCCTGTTATTTCCGCGGATTCGCATATTACCGAGCCACCCGGTACGTACGTCGATCGATGCGACAAGAGTTTCCGCGATCGCGCGCCGCAT
>DASPQU010000304.1:0-7955 GCA_035624805.1 Binataceae bacterium (SeqCode)
CCGGGCGAAGGATGGATTCCCGGCACGCGCTCATGGGGACCGAGCGCAAAATACCCGATCGGAAATCCCAAGCCCGACGTGATCCCGACCGAGGTTTACGAAAGCCTCGTCGAGGATTATGCGCAGGGCGCGCGGCGCATCCGCGAGGCCGGTTTCGACTTCGTGTCGTTCCACTTCTGTCACGGATCGCTGCCGCACGTGACGCTCTCGATTCTCTCGAACGTCGGTCGCACGGACAAGTACGCCGACCGATTCCTGTTCTGCGAGGAGATCATCAAGCGCACGCAGGAGTTGTGCGGCAGGGATTTTCCGATCATCCCGCGGCTGTGCTGCGACGAAAATCTCGAAGGCGGCTACGATATCGCATACTTCGTCGAGCATTACGCGCCGCGGCTTCACGCTGCCGGTATCGCTGTGCTCGACTGCACGTTCGGCTCGATGCTCGCGGCGAAGAGTCGGCGCTCCGATATAGCGTCGCACGAGTTTATCGGCGGTGGATTCTATACGCCGAACGTCGTGAACCTCGAGAATATCCGGCTGATCAAGAAGCTCCTGCGCGATAAGAATATCGATATGCCCGTAATAGGCTCGTGCAACCTCGGAGCGCCCGCGCATCTGCGCACGATGGTCGACGAGGGTGGGGCAGAATTCGCCGGCGTATGCCGCCTGTCCATCGATGACCCCGACTTCCCAAACAAGATGCGCGAGGGGCGCGAGCGCGAGATTCGCAAATCCGCGCGCACCGGAGCGTCTCTCCTTCAAGGCAACATCTTCGGCAAGGGATGGTGCGGGTCGGCGCAGAATCCGGACTTCGGACGTGATCGCGAGTATCGAATCCGACCGACCGCCCATCCGAGGAAGATTGTGATCGCGGGCGGCGGTCCGGGAGGGATGGAATACGCGCGCCTTGCCACGATGATCGGCCACGAAGTCGTCCTCTTCGAAAAGAGCAATCGTCTTGGCGGCGTGATGGACTGGGCCGGCAATTACAAGCGCCTCCCCAATGTCGAGTCTGTGTGCTACCAGACCGAGTATCAGAGCCATCAGCTCGAGCTTCTCGGCGTTGACGTGCGCCTCGGAATCGAGGCGACGCCCGAGTTGATTCTCGCTCAGGCTCCCGACGTAGTCGTCGTCGCGACGGGAGCGCGCGCGAAGATGCCGGATCTCCCTGGCATGAAGGATGGTCGCAAACGCGGATTCGTGAAGACGCTCGATGAGGTGATGGCGCGCGACGCCGGCCGGGACGCCGATTCCGGCAACACCGTCCTAATCTGGGGGGCAGGCGAGGGCGTTGAGATGGCGATCGACCTCGTCCGCCAAGGTCGGACGGTCCGGCTGCTCGATCCCAATCCAGCGTTCGTACCGGCCAACTATATCGGATCGCGCGCGTTCCACGTGATGACGTGGCTTGCGATCGCTGGTCCGAAGCCGGAGATGGGCGTCACGGTCGAGCGTATCGGTGAGAAGACGATCGACGTGCGGTTCGCAAACGGACAAACCGAGACGATTGCGTGCGACACGTTGATCGTCAGCCTGGGACGCGAATCCGTTAACGCACTCGCCGAAGCTCTCGACAGCGGCAGCGTTACCGTGCAGGTGATCGGCGATGCGCGTCGTCCGCGATCGTTCGGCAACGCGATCCATGAGGCGGCCTATCTCGTTCGTCAGATAGACTCGCTCCCGCGTCGTGCGGTACAGGTGACGGCGAAGAAACAACCGAAAGCAACGACGCGCTCCAAACCGAGCGGACGCGTGAAAGCGTAAGGGAACGTCTGAAAAAGTCGGCGAACCATACGAATGCCCCTGTTGTCATCCCGAGCGAAGTGAGCACCGCGAACGAAGTCGAGGGATCACGGACAGCTTCGCGCAAGCGAAGCCGGTACCGGTTCTTCGTCCGCGCAGCGCTCCTTGACTTGTGGGAGAGGTTGCCAAGCTGATGGAATCGCAACAAACGATAAAACCACGGCCGGCCGCGCCGTATCTCAAGATTCCCGACATGGGAGAGCCCTATCTCGTGGGATCGAAGTGCGGGGCGTGCGGCGAGATCTTTTTGGGCGAGCGCAACGTATGCGCGAAGTGTTACGCGCGCAACAAGATGCAGCCGATGCGGCTTTCGAATCGCGGGCGGCTTTACAACTACACCGTCATCTATCGCAGCTTCCCCGGCGTGAAGGTCCCGTTCGTCGCCGCTGTGGTCGATCTCGAAGGGGGCGGCACCGTCAAAGGCACGCTTGTCGATGTCGATCCGAATCCGGAGAAGCTGACCTTCAACATGCCGGTCAACGTCATCTATCGCGACGCCGGTCAGAAGGACAAGGACGGAAATGCCGTCCTGTGCTTCTTCTTCACTCCCGCTCGATAACCCTCAAGGAGCACTCAGATGAGCGATGTCTATGTAGTCGGCGTGGACATGATCAAGTTCGGCCGCTTTCCCGATCGCACGGTTCCCGAACTCGCGGCGCAGGCTGCTCTGATGGCGCTCGACGATGCCGGCCTGACGATCGCGGATATGCAGGCTCTCTTCTGCGGCAACATGGGCGAGGCCAACGCGATGGTCGGTCAGCGCTTGCTTCGCGAGATCGGACAGACGGGCATCCCCGTCGTCAACGTCGCCAACGCATGCGCGACCGGAGGCACGGCGTTTCGCGACGGATGGATCTCGATCAAGGCGGGACTCTACGACGTCGTGCTCGCGGTCGGAGTCGAGCAGATGGGCAAGGGATTGCTCGGCAGTCCCACCGACGCGAACGGGCTGGTAACCGAGGGGATGATCGGATCGAACACGATGCCCGCGATGTTCGCTCAGATCGGCCTGGAGCATTCGCGCAAGTACGGCACAACTTTCCAGCAGTTCGCCAAGGTCTCGGTGAAGAACCATCATCATTCGACGCTGAATCCCAAGGCGATGTACCAGATCGAGACTCCGCTGGAAGACGTGATGAACTCCGAGATGATCGCCTATCCCAACACCAAGCTGATGTGCTCGGTGAACGTCGACGGCTCAGCCGCCGCCGTGCTCGCATCAGAGAGCGCAGCTAAGAGGCTTGGTTTGATGGGACGCGCAGTGCTTATCCGCGGATCGATCATGACCAGTAATCCATTCGTCGAGCGCGAGATGGTCGCGCCTGACTTCAACGCCGTCACTCGTCTCGCGGCGAAGAAAGTCTATGACATGGCGGGCGTCGGTCCCGATGACATCGACCTGATCGAACTGCACGACTGCTTCGCGACTGCGGAGATCGTCCATTACGAGAACCTCGGCCTGTGCAAGGAAGGCGAGGGTGGACGCCTTATCGACGAAGGCGCGACCGCGCTCGGCGGCCGCATTCCTGTCAACGTCTCGGGCGGGCTCCTGTCGAAGGGGCATCCTCTCGGCGCGACTGGAATCGCGAATATCTATGAGATCGCGACGCATCTTCGCGGCGAGGCCGGACGTCGTCAGGTTGACGGCGCGCGCCTCGGGATGACCCATGTTGTCGGCGGAGGCCCGGGGATGGGCAGCGCGTGCGTGATGCACGTGCTGGAGAAAGTTTGATCGACGCATATATCGCGGGAGTGATTACAGAATGGATCTTCTAGCTGGCATCAAGGTGCTCGATTTCACTCTCGCCGCGGTCGGCCCGTTTTGCAGCCGAATCCTGGCCGACATGGGCGCTGAGGTTATTCGCGTCGAGTATCCGCGCGAGGGGATGAATCCTGACGGTCCCACCGGACGCTTCACTCCCGAAGGGCTTCGCGCCGACGTCCTCTTCATCCACTGCAACGGCGGAAAAAAGAGCCTCGCCGTTAATCTCAAGGAGATGCGCGGAATCGAGCTCGTATGGGACCTCGTCAAACAGGTCGACGTCGTTGTAGAGAATTTCACACCGCGCGTGATGCGGAACTTCGCGCTCGATTACGACAACCTCAAGGCGCGCAACCCGCGCATCATCATGTGCTCACTGACCGGCTTCGGACAGGAGGGATACGACGGCGACGTGACGCGGCCGTGCACCGATCCGGTCGCGCAGGCGATGAGCGGCCTTACGTGGATAACAGGCGAGCGCAACGGTGCACCATACGCGATAGGCGGAGGAATCGGAGACACGATCACTTCGCTCAACGGAGCGATCGCGATTCTCGCGGCGCTGGTTTCGCGAAATCAGACCGGAGTCGGGCAGTATATCGATCTGGCGATGGCTGAAGCCGCCATGTTTGTCGATTGTACGGCGATGCCGTACGTCGCGGCGAATAACGGCAAGTCGCGGATTTATCGCAACGGTCAGGCGAATACGTACACGTATCCGATGGGCCCCTTCAAAACCAAGGACGGTTACGTTGCCCTGCAGGCGCCCGGTTTTGGTCCCGCGAGCCCGTGGGCGAGGCTGTGCGAGGCGATGGGGCGTCAGGACCTGGTGTCCAAGCCCGAGTTCCTCGAAGACAATGTCCGCGCAGCGAATGCGCCCGAAGTGATCAAGATTATCGAGGGATGGCTCGCCAACTTCACGCGCGACGAGGCGCTGGAAAAGCTCGCCGAGGCGCGTATCAGCTCCGGGCCGGTGCTGTCGCAGGCTGAGATACTCGAGCACCGCCTCTTCAGATCGCGCGGTACCTTTGGGACGATTCATTATCCCGAGCTGGGGGACGTCAAGGTGGTCGAGCCGCCGTTTAAGTTCTCGGATGCGGACGCATATGTGCGCGGCCCTGCGCCGCAATTCGGCGAGCACAATCATGATGTTCTCGAACGCTACCTGAAGCTCTCGAAATCCGAGATCGAGGAACTCACCCGCACGGGAGTCCTGTACGAATCGGACTCGGCGCGATTGCGCAACTACGCGAAGAAGTAGCCGTTCCCGACAGACTCCCGTTCACAGTGTGTGGCGCGAACGAGGGCCGAAGTATGATTCGGTACTCTCGCATGGGTCGCGTGTCCTCTCTCCGATCAGAAAAAGCGGCAGGGTGAAGGTTGTCCGGTGGAGTCGAACACCTGTTGCACAGACCGTAAATGTTGTTTCGGGCGTGGGGATGCCGACGGAACCCGATGCCTTGGCGCAGTCAGAAGATCCGATAAAGCTGTATTCATAAAGCTGCATTTCACGGATTGCTTCAGGGGCGACGCGCGAGTAGAAATGATAACCTTTCACTTTGCCGGATTTTGATGGAAAAGGTTCACCTTCTAAGCCTCGGCTGCCCCAAGAACCTCGCCGACAGCGAATTGATGTTAGGCAGCTTCGTGGGCGCGGGCTTCGATATTACGATGGACCCGGCGGATGCGCAGGTCCTCGTGGTGAATACGTGCGCCTTTATCGAATCTGCGAAGAAGGAGTCGATCGACGCCGTCCTTGAGGCTGCCCAACTGAAGAAAGCCCGACCGGGATGCCGTCTGGTCGTCGCCGGATGCCTTGCTCAGCGCTATGGTGCGGAACTCCGCGAAAGCTTGCCCGAGGTCGATGTTTTCGTAGGGACAGGTAATTTTCTTGAGATCCCGGAACTTCTGCGCCGGACCGAGACGCCCGAGATGCGACCGATCCCTTATGTCGGCGCCGCGCATATTCTGCCGACCGCAGACGTACCGCGAATCAAGACCGGGGATTTCTTCACGTCTTACTTGAAGATTTCCGAGGGCTGCGACCATCGATGCGCCTTCTGCATAATCCCGAAGATTCGCGGCCGCCATGAGAGCCGTCCGCTGAGGGATGTCGTCGCGCACGCGCAGGCCCTCGCCGACGCCGGCGCGCGTGAGATTAACCTGATAGCGCAGGATTTGACCGCCTACGGGCGGGACCTCGATCCCCGGCAGTCGCTCGCTGGTCTCTTGCGGGCGCTCAACGAAATCGAGGGCATCCATTGGATACGGCTGCTCTACTGCTATCCGAACTTCGTGACCGACGAGCTGCTTGAAGCCATTCGGACGCTCGACAAGGTCCTGAAGTACATCGATATGCCGCTGCAGCACGCCGACGACAGGATTCTGAGGGCGATGCGTCGCGAACGATCGGTCGCCGGGCTGCGAAAAGTGCTCGAGCGCGTGCGAAAGCATGTACCCTCCGTCGCGCTTCGCACGTCTTTTATAGTCGGATTTCCGGGGGAGACGGACGAGGCGTTTGAGAATCTTGTCAATTTTGTCAAAGAGCAGGAATTCGACCGCGTGGGGGTTTTCACATATTCGCGCGAGGAGAATACTGCCGCCTACGATTTCGAGGGTCAGGTTCCCCAGCGCGTCAAGCGGGCGCGCCGCGCGCGCCTGCTCGAGGTCCAGGCGGCGATTTCGTTACGAAAGAATCAGAAGCTTGTGGGCAGCGAAATTGAAGTATTAGTTGAAGGTCCGGCGGGAGGAAAATCGTCGCGGATGCGCGGGCGCAGCGCGGCCCAGGCGCCGGAAATCGACGGGATGGTTATGTTAAGCGGTGACGCGCATCCGGGTGAATTCGTCCGGGCGCACATCGAGAAGGCGTCGACATACGATTTAAGAGGCCGGGTAATCGACGAAAATCTACACTACGGGGTGGGAGCATAATGGCGAGGAAAGTGGCGGCAAATCGAAAGAAATTTCTCAACGAAGTCCGTGAGAATCTCCTTGAAACGCGCACCAAGCTTTTGAGCGAGATGGATTCCGAGCTCAAGGCGGGGCGCGAAGGAAACAAGGACGAGGGTCTCGATACGTACGATCTGGCTTCGGAAGAGCGCGACCGCGAAATTAACTTTATTCTTTCCGATCGCGACCGGGTGAAGCTCAAGGAAATCCGCGACGCCCTTAATCGGCTCGAGGAAAAAACCTACGGAATTTGCGAATCGTGCGGCCTGGAAATCGCGGAAGAGCGGCTTCTGGCGATGCCGTTTACGCGCTTGTGCCGCGATTGTCAGCAGGATTCGGAAAAGGAAGCCAAGACGCAGCGGCGCTTCGAGGAAGATCGCAACGTCTATCGCAAAATCGGTTCGAGCGACGCCGACGAAGAAGCGTCCTGATACACCCGCAACTCCATCATATTGCCATACCATCGGGAGCAGCGCACTTTACCGCGCGACGCCAACGTAGCATTGTAATAACGCGTTCCGCGCTTCGTGCCGGCCGCATTTTGTTTCTATCCAGGAGGGACGTCCGGTCGGACCGGATACGATGAGAGTTTTCGTCGATAGCGGTGGCTTCACCGCGGATTTGCCCGAAATACCAAGCGATCTCGATTCGACCGCATCCGTTTTGGCGCTCGCGAGCGCCAACGGCGGGAGCGGCAAGAGCTTGCTCGCCGCGAATTTCGCGGTCGCTTTCGCGCTGGCAGGCAAGAAGGTCGGCATCGTCGATGCGGACCTCAACGCACCCACGATTTTCACGATGCTTGGCGTCAAGGCGCCGATGCATCTGGACATGGGTGAGATACAGCCGGTTGCGGGTCCTATGGGGCTGCGGCTTGTAGATTCCCATCTGATTGCAGAAGGCCAGCGTCCCGCATTCAGCTTTGCCGGATTTGCTGAAGGGGAAGAACGTCCCGCTGCTCCGCGTCCGATAGAAATCGGATACGCGGCGGCTCTGCGACGACTTCTGTTCGAGAGCCGCTTCGGCGCGCTCGATGTCCTCGTCGTCGATTTGGCGCCGGGGCTTGAGCATGTCTACCGATTATCGGCGATGCTCCCGCGAACCGAGTACGTCGTCGTCAGCCATCCCACTGTGCATGCGGCGCATGCGGCGCGTGAGATTTTCGCGATGCATCGCCAGGGCACGTTCCGCGTCGTTGGCGTCGTCGAGAACATGCACGGATTTTATTGCGAGACCTGCCGCGCGGTGCGGCCGCTTTTTCCCGAAGGAGAGACCAACCGGGGTGCGCGCGAAGCCGGTATCCCGGTCATCGCGAAATTGCCGTTCGATCCGCGACTGGGAGAATCGGCTGAGCGCGGTGTTCCTATTGTTCATAGCGATCCGGAAATGCCTTTGAGCAAACAAATGACCGCGACAGCTCGCCAAATCCTCGGGATGCTGACGG
>DASPQU010000305.1:0-3208 GCA_035624805.1 Binataceae bacterium (SeqCode)
TCGGGGGGATTAACACCCGGCACGACGTAGGTCATCTTGCCCTGGCCTTTGCCGTCGGCTCCGTGGCAACTCGCACAATATTTGTCGTACTCGGCCTTTCCAGCTGCTGACTGTGCGGCGCAATTGCCCACCACGATTAGAGCTGACGCGAGGGCAACGATCATCGCGGTGCTCCATCGGGTATGACGAGAGGCTTGATGCTTTGCTTTTCGAGCTGCTCGTATCATAACTGGATTTTCCTATACCGGTTATCGAGGTTTGCGGACAGACCGCGATGCTAGCACAGACGGTTTTGTTGACGCTCCCGTTGACGCGGACGAGCGCAAACCGAAGACAGGCGTTTCTAGAGCAGCTCTTGGGTCAAAACGGAGCCCGCCATGAATCTATCGATTGTCTTTTCTACAGCCTTGTTGGCGCTGTTGTTGGCCGGGGGCGCCAGCGCACAGGTCGTCCCCTCCGCTCATCAGGCCGGAAACATGGCGGTTTCTGACCTTAAGTGGACCATCAACAATCTTGAGGCCGATGCGGAAGATATCGCGACGAGTCCGCTGCATATTCCCGATCTGTTCAAAAGCGATGGGCTGCTCCGTCGTCCGGAATTTTACTACACGCTGCTCGGAGCGGGCGTGATTTTCGGCGGAGCGTTCGCCCTCGATCAAACTGTAAGAGCGCGCGTGCGCGGAATGTCCAATAGCGCTGCGAACGATCTCGAGACCGCGGGAAACGTCTTCTCTTACGGTGTCCCTGCGGCTGTTTACCTTTACGGACTCGGCATCGAAGACGAACGTATGCGGCGTAACGTGATAACGGGCTACGAGGCCGCCGGCGTGGCGAGCTTGATCACAATCGGACTAAAGGATGCGTTCGGGCGCGCCCGTCCTCGCGCTTCCCAACACAGCCATACAAACTGGTTCGAAGGGGGCCAATCCTTTCCTTCCGGGGACGCCACCCCGGTTTTCGCGCTGGCGTGCGCCACAAGCGAGGCGTTCGATAATCGATGGTACGTGGCGTTGCCCGCCTATGCCGGAGCCCTATCCGTCGGATTCGGACGGATGGGACACGATGCGCACTGGCTTTCGGATATAGCGGGCGCCGCGCTGCTGGGCGTGGGGACTACGGAACTGATGCTATGGATGCACAGGCAACACGATCTAAATCCTTCGCGTTATCGGATTTTCGCAGCCCCGGCTCCATCTTCGAGCGGGGCGCAGGCGATGGCGTCTGGCGGTATCGGCATCGAATTTTCGTGGTAGGAGACTCCGCTGTCGCAAAGAAAGCCGCTCTGGATTATTTCGATACAAGTTTTTCGGCGAGACCGCAGTAACGCTCGATCCGGCGCGACACGGCCATCTCGATAAGATCGGAGCTTCCTGTCAGCGTCGCGGATTTGCGCGCTCTCGTCACTGCCGTGTAGAGGATTTCGCGCGTCAGGATCGGAACATCGCGCTCCGGTATCACAATCGCGACGTGATCGAATTCCGATCCCTGCGCCTTGTGCACGGTCATCGCGTAACAGTGCTCGATGTCCTCGCCAAGAGCCGCGATGCTGAACGCGATGAAATTGTCGCCGCGCGAAAACACCGCCATCCGACCCCGGACACCGTCGGGATTCTCGACGTCGAGCACGATTCCCTGATCGCCGTTGAACAGACTGCGCTCGTAATCATTGCGCATCATGATCACCGGCTCGCCGGGGAGGAAACGACCGGATACCTGTCCGCGCGATGCGAGTGCGAGTGCGTGAATGCGTGCGTTGATCGCGTCAGCGCCGCTCGACATCACGCGGGTGATGGATAGAATTCGCGCGCGCGCGATCAGCTCGAACAATCGCCGCAGCCTTACCAGGTCGTCGCCGCCGAATCCGTTCGTACCCTGCCGGTATCGCGGGCCCACAAGCGGTTCGAAATCCGAATCAGAGAGAGAGCGCCTGCGATACCAATCCGCGAGAAAAGCATCGATTCGAACAGACTCTTCGAGGCGCTCGACGCCGGAAAATTGCAGATGTTCGATCGACTCTCGCGTCGTTATCGAGGCCAGCGCCGCCGCCGCATTGCCGTCGTTAATCGCGCGCGCGGTCTCGACGATCGCGCCGCCCGCCTCCTTCTGCTCCTCGACGCGATAGTTGCGCGTCAGGCTGACGCTCGGATAATGCGGCGATCGCTTTGCTCCTTCCAGCAAATCACGCAGTATCGCACCGGCTGTAACTGACGGTAGCTGGTCGACATCGCCGAGCATCACGAGCCGCGTGCCCGGCTTCAGCGCTTCAGCAAGGCGCGCCATCGTGAACAGATCGAGCATCGAGCTTTCGTCGACGATCACTACGCGCGCATCCAGTGGATTTCCCCGATGATGCAGGAAGCGGCGCGAATTCGGCGAATACCGGAGCAGTCGATGAATCGTCGAGACGGCGGGGGGATTCTCGATTAGGCCGCGGTCGCAATCGTCGGGATTCCTGATCTGCTGAAGTTCGCCGCTTACGCACTCTCCCATCCGAAACGCGGCCTTGCCCGTCGGCGCAGCGAGAGCGATTGCCCGGGGATCGATGCCGAGGCGCGCCATAACGCGCACGACCCCAAGGACAATCGATGTTTTCCCTGTCCCCGGACCTCCTGATATCACCGCGAGAGCAGAAGATGCGGCGGTTCTGACGGCGAATAGCTGTTGGTCCGACAGTTGAATGGCACGACCGCCGATGACGACCGGCCGCGCGGCAACGTCACGCACCGCGGCCTCGATTTTCCTATCGGACGCTATCCGCTCGCAAGCGCCGGTCAGTCCCTTGAGCATCGACGCAAGCTCGCGCTCTGCGCCATAAATCCGCTGCTGGTAGATGAAGGGTTCGACAAACAGCAGCGGCTTGTAGTCGTCACCCGAGTACCCGACCGCACCGGGCGCCGCTTTGGACGCAACCAGTTCTCCGACGCCGCGTGAGCAGCTTTCGGCTTCCTCGCCAAACAGCGGCGTCAGCACACGGATCAGCGGCTCGCGCGCGTCCGGGCCGGTCACCGGGAATCGAGTGCTTCCTTCCTGTGCGGCGGCCAGCGAAATCAGGACGAGCGTTATCAGAGATATTCGACGGTCTTCGTTCAGGTCTGGCTCAAATGCTGCAATTTCCGCCGCCAGATGGACGGCTTCGGGACTGAGATTGAGCGCTTCGACGCGGGATTCAAGATCGCGCAGGCGTCTTTGAAGTCGCGTGGATGGATGT
>DASPQU010000306.1:0-6641 GCA_035624805.1 Binataceae bacterium (SeqCode)
TGTTCCTCGGAAAAATCTCATTCGAAACGCCAGCCTAGCGACAAATGCTACGAAGTCACCGAAGCCGAACTTGAAGCCATCACCTCCCATCTGAACAAGATCGAAAGCCTTCTCAAGGCTCTCTTCGGGTCCAGCTACGGACGCGAACCCGAAAGCCTCAGCCTAAGAATTCAAGTCGCCGAAATCCTGGATACGCATTTCGACGCAATCGTTTGCGAGTGGGAAAACGCGATCGCTGCCATCTTCGGGTTGCCCAGGGTCTCGCGCACCGAAGAGGAACTCAATCAGGATTTATCGAACGCCTTCATCCGCTTCATCGAGCACCTGCGCGACCCCAACGACCTCCGCACCTACATTCATCTGAGAAAGCATTGCCAGGAGGGGATGCTGTCGCGAGCCGAACCTTCCCAATTCAACACCATCCATATCGCGCTTAAACAGATCATCCTCCAACATCTGCAGGGCGACGAACGCAGTCGCAATAACGCCGCCCTGCGCGACGTGGTCGTGGCCTCGATCGACGAGCGGCGCCTGATGGTATCGTGGTTCTATATCGAATCGCGCGAGGCCGCCTTACGCGCGTCCGAGGAAAAGTACCGCAACTCGATAAACCACGCGCCGGACCCGTGGTACGAGATCGACCCTCACACTCTGATTGTCCTCACCGCCAATTCGGCCGCGGACAAGCTGCATCAGTCGCTGCCTGGAGAGGAGCAGTTGCCTTTGGTCGGTCGACAACTGACGGATTTTGTTCCCGACGAGATGCGCGCCCATACCTGCGAGCATCTGAAGAAAGTTACGCTCAAGGGCTCCGATCAAACCTTCGACCTTCCGCTTGGCCCGTTCTTCTTCGATGTCAATTCCGCGTTAATCAATTACGGCCATCAGCAATCGATACAGATGATCCTCCACGACGTGACGCATCGTCGCTCGATGATGGAGGAACTGCTGAAGAACGAACGTCTGGCCGCGGCCGGAACGTTCGCGGCCGGCGTCGCCCACGAGGTTAACAATCCGCTCGCGTCGATCTCGTCGCTGGTGCAATCGCTCCTCCCCGGCGAGACCGAGCCGACGCGCCGCACGACGCTGCACACGATTTTGTCGCAAATCACGCGCATCTCGGGGACGCTGAAGGACCTTGTCAATTTCGCGCGGCCTTCCACGGTGACGCGCAAGGCCGTCGATCTCAATCAACTGATTTCCGAGACCTTGCGTCTGGTCGCCTACAACAAGCATTTCGACGGTATCCAGATGACGCCGCGGCTCGCGCCCGATCTCGCTCCCGCGTTTGCCGACAGCAATGAAATCCAGCAGGTGCTGCTCAACCTGCTCCTTAACGCCGCGGATGCGACCCAGCGCGACGGCGGCGAGATTCGCGTAAGCACCGAAAACATTTTTCCCACCAACGGCGAACGGCATCGCCGCGCCGTGATGCGCGTCGAGGACAACGGAATCGGAATTCCCAAAGAGCATCTCGCCCGCGTTTTTGATCCGTTTTTCACAACCAAGCCCGCAGGCGCCGGCGTCGGATTGGGGCTCGCCCTATGTCAGCGCATCGTGCTTGGCAACAGCGGCACCATCCGCATCGACAGCGAGGTCGGGAGAGGCACCTCCGTGACGATCACACTACCGGTTTTTGAACCCAGCGAGCGCGCGGAACAGGCTGCCCTGCAATGAGTCAACCGACCAACGCTTTCACCCCCACATCGGCGCGGACCAATCGCATCCTCGTGGTCGAGGACGAAGCGCTGATGCGCTCGATCATCACCGACCTGATGCGCGGCGAAGGATACGAGGTTCTCGAAGCTCCATCCGCGGAAATCGCGCTGTCGGTTTTTGCGCGCGAGAAGATCGACCTTGCGATTTTGGATCTCAACCTGACCAGCGGCGGCAGCGGTCTCGATCTGCTCGGAAAAATCCGCGATCTCGATCCAGAGGTGATGGGAATAATCGTGACCGCGTACGCGAGCGTCGAATCCGCCGTCGAGGCGCTGCGCAAAGGCGCGTACGACTACATCACCAAGCCGTTCGCCAACGATCATCTGAAAGCAGTCGTGCGAAACGCGCTCTCGCAGAAGGCGCTGTTCCACGAGAATCGATTCTTGCGCCGCGAGCTGCGTGAGAAATATCGCTTCGAGAACATCATCGGAAAAAGCGATTCGATCGAGCGCGTATTTCGCATCATGGAAAAAGTCGCGCGAACCGATTCAAGCGTGCTCATTACGGGCGAATCGGGCACCGGCAAGGAACTCGTCGCGCGAGCGATTCATTTCAGCTCCGAGCGCAGCGCCGCTCGCTTTCTGCCGATCAATTGCGGTGCGCTGCCCGAAAACCTGCTCGAAAGTGAACTGTTCGGTTACAAGCGCGGCGCGTTCAGCGGCGCCATGCAGGACAAGACTGGCTTGCTCAAAGCCGCAGACAAGGGAACGGTTTTCTTCGACGAGATCGGCGAGATGCCGCTTGCGCTCCAGGTCAAGCTGCTGCGCGCCCTTCAGGAGCGCGAATGTTATCCGCTCGGCTCCAACGATCCGGTCTCGTTCGACGTGCGCGTGCTGTGCGCTACCAATCGAAATCTCGAAGCCGAGGTCAAGGCGGGCCGTTTCCGCGAGGAACTGCTTTACAGGATCAACGTCATCAACATCACGCTGCCGCCGCTGCGCGAGCGCGAGGACGATATCCCGCTGCTCGCGAATTTCTTCCTGCGCAAAGCGGAAAAAACGCTGGGCCGCACCGGGATGCGTTTCTCGAAAGGCGCGATGAAGGTGTTTCTGACCTATTCGTGGCCCGGCAATGTGCGCGAACTTGAGAACATGGTCGAGCGCGCCGCGATTCTCGCCGAGACCGACGTTATCCATTCCCACGATTTGCCGGAAAAGCTGCGCGGCAGCGCCGAAGTGATCAGCGCCGAGATGGACAACAGCGACGTAAGCCTTGAACACCTCGAGCGCGAGCATATTCGGCGCGTGTTGGCCAAGGTCGACGGCAACAAGGATCGCGCCGCGCACATCCTGGGAATTCACGTGTCGACGCTGTATCGCAAGATGCAGCGCTACCATCTCGATAGCACGCCGGCCGAGCCTATGGCGCAGCAATCCGCCCGGCCCGCGTAGGCAGAAACGCTCGATCATTTTAGAACCTCTCCCAGATCAGGGAGAGGTCGGAGCAATCTGTTGCTCCGGGTGAGGGTTCTCCCTCATTGCGCATCTTTTTTGCCTGCGATTACTCGAATCGCGGGTCGCTATTCGCGACGCGCTGAAAACGGACCCTCACCTGGCGCTTCGCGCCGTCCTCTCCCCGACGGGGCGAGGACTTATTAGAAATCTTTACTGCAATTGCGGTTCGGAGCCGGCGGGAGCGAGCACGGGCGAGCCATGATGGGAGACCATCAGCCACTCGCCGCCCGCACGCTCGAAGATATTGGTCGTCAGCACCTGTGAGCGCATGATGCCGTCGTAGTTTTTCTGTTCGAGATTTTCCTCGACGATAACCACCGCCAGGTCGCCGCTTATTATCACGTCGATCTCGCCGAGCTCAAATTTCATCTCGAACACGCCGTCGAAGATGCGCGCCCAACTGTTCATGATCGGCCCCCACCCTACGAGCTTGGGCCATCCGGGATGGATGCACACGATGCGCTGCTCGCGGATCCAGACCTTTTCCATCTGCTCGAGCTCAAGGCTTTCGAACGCGCGATAGAATCCGCGATTCGCAGCGATTACGGCTTCACGATCGGGCATAAAAGTGGGCTCGAATCGAGCCTACTTCAGCGTGTGCTCTTTGGCGAGAAGCTGTGCGAGGCGGGTGCCGGTGGCGCGATGGCGGATCGCGTCAGCGACGAGCGTTGCGATTTTTTCCGCGCCTTGCGCGACCGGAATGCCGCCGGCGTGGATATTCGAAATCACGGTGCGATCGGCTTCGAGCGATTTTAGCCGCGGACGATAGATCACATACGCGCTGAGGCTATCGGCTGTCGCCAGCCCCGGTCGCTCTCCCACGAGCATGCACACGACGTCGGCCTTGAGAATTTCGCCGACGTGATCCTCGACGCGCACGCGTGCGTTGCGAACGAAAAACGGTTTGATGAGACGATATCGATTCTTGAGCCGCTTGCTCAGGGCGCGAATCAACGCGGGAGCGTTTGCCTCAACCGCAGATGAAGAGAGACCGTCGCCGACGAAAATGAGAACGGAGGGTTTCGTGGCGTCGCCTCGCGCCCTGGGAAGCCGCAGTTCACGAATCCGCCTAACTTCAGCCGGATTGAGTCTGCGTCCGAGGTCGGGGCGCAGGATGTATTCATCGCGCGTGTGCGCACACGTCTTGAATTCCGGCAGACCGTGGCGGCGCGGCCAATCCACCGGGACCTCGGTCATCACGGCGTCGACGGCGCGCGCGTGATCGGCGCGAAAGTCGAGCATCGCCATCGTCGTGTATCGCGAGCCTGCCCGTCCCACGAGGATCCTCGCGGGCGTCCGCGCCGCCATCGCTTGGAATTCGTTGGCGTTGCGAGGCGATGGTCTTTCGTCACTCACGATTGATGCTTATGCCTCGACGGAACCGCTTCACGTTTATGCCGCCTTTCTTGGTCGTCATCCTGAACGGAGGTTGCCGGAGTGAAGGATCTCGCGCGGCTTGCCGCGCGTTAAAGCCCGGTCTCGGACAGACGCCCGGAGGGCCGGGCGAGATCCTTCGACTTCGCTCGAAAAGATCTCGCTTCGCTCAGGATGACGGAAATTTAGGTGCGTCGCATCGCTTCCATCACGAGGGCCGGGCTGCCGGCGTGTTTGGTCAGGCGACCGTCTTCGAGGATGCCGCGTTCTACGCACCATCGCTCGAACTCCGGGGCCGGGCGAAGTCCCAGCAGCGCGCGCAACGCGGCAGCGTCGTGATAGCTGGTCGTTTGATACGACAGCATAACGTCATCGCCCATCGGCACCGCCATGAAATAGTTGCATCCCGCGGCGGCGAGCAGCGTCGCGAGGTTTTCGCAATCGTTCTGATCGCATCGCGCGTGATTCGTGTAGCACGCGTCCGCGCCGTGCGGGACGCCGAGCAGCTTGCCCATCATGTGATCCTCCAAGCCGGCGCGCGTGATTTGCTTGGCGTCGTAGAGATACTCGGGACCGATAAATCCGACGACCGTATTCACCAGCAACGGAGAATAGCGACGCGCCAGCCCGTAACATCGCGCCTCGAGCGTGACTTGATCGGCGCCTTCGTGGGCGCCCGACGACAATTCGGATCCCTGCCCGGTTTCGAAGTACATCAGGTTGGGAGTGTCGATTCGCCGGCGCTCGCGCATCGCAGCCAGGCCCTCGTCAAGCATCGCGACCGTGATTCCAAAGTCGGCGTTGGCCTTCTGAGTTCCGGCGAGACTCTGAAACATGATGTCGATCGGCGCGCCTGCTTCGAGCGCGCGCATCTGTGTCGTGATATGGGCGAGCACGCAGTTCTGCGTCGGCACGCCGGTGCGATCGATTATCGACGCGGTCGCTTCGAGCAGCCGCTTCACGTTCTCGGGGTCGTCGATACAGGGATTGATTCCGATAATCGCGTCGCCGGCGCCGTAGGCGAGTCCGTCGTAGATCGCCGCGGCGATCGCATCCGGATCGTCTCGCGGATGATTGGGCTGCAGGCGCGTCGAGAGCCGTCCCGCAAGGCCGATCGTCGTACGCGCGCGGCTCACGACGCGGATCTTCGAGGCAATCGTCATCAGATCGAGATTCGAAGAAAGCTTCGCGACGGCAGCCGCCATCTCGCCCGTGATTGCGCGGGTCGCGCGCGCGATTTCCTCGCCCGAGGTCTCATCGTCCAGCAGCCACTCGCGAAGCTCGCCGACGGTGCGCGAGCGAATCTGCTCGTATGCGGAGCGATCGAGGCCGTCGTCGATGATTCGCGTGACCTCGTCGCGCTCGTAGGCAACGACCGGATTTTCGCGGAGATCGTGAAGCGTCAGATCGGCGAGCACCATCTTCGCTGCTATCCGTTCCTGTTCGCTGCGCGCCGCAATTCCCGCCAGCGTGTCGCCGGAGCGAGCCTCGTTGGCGCGCCCGAGGACGTCGCGGACCGATTTGAATCGGTAAGTTTTCCCAAAAAGGCGCGTCGAGAGGTTCATCGGGGTCCGGTCAAGAGCGGCCGTGGCTCCGCCATGACACGCTTGTAGCGCCGAGTACGCCGCCGCATCAAGCGCACGCGACGGTGGCGACCATCGATGGCTCTCCATATGATACGGATTCTGATGCGCCTGCGAACTTCTGTCCTGGCAATCGCGATCGCGATTGCGATCGCTCCCCTTTTGACCGCTATCGCGCGCGGCGCTGACACCGGAAATCTCAAGCTCGACGTGATGGGCGATATCGGCGCGGGCGCGACGAATCAGGCCGAGTTGATATCGCCCGACGGCAAAGTTGTAACGAAAGTAACGCCTGGCTCGACCGTCGCTGTGGCGCCGGGCGTGTATCGACTGCGGCTTCCGATTATCGGGGGCCAGATCGATAAACCCGGAATCAAGATCGAAGCGGGACGGACGCGCACCGTGATGATCGACAACGTCGCGGTGATGAATGTTTCGGTCAAAGACAAGAACGGCAAGGATCCGGGCTTGGGAGTATCTGTCACGACGACCGATCCGCCGCACAACGAGA
>DASPQU010000307.1:0-3177 GCA_035624805.1 Binataceae bacterium (SeqCode)
CGCCACCGCGAACGCCATCACAAAGCGGCGGGCCTGGAGGAACTGATGCCGGCGATGAACCTCGGGGATGTAACGGAAGATCGCGCGTCGCCACAAAAGTCCGGCGACGTAGAGAGCGAAGAGCAGGATCGCGAGAATCGCGAGCCGAACCATCAGGCTTCTGAATCTGGTCTTCCATCGTTGCTGTAACTCCACTCGCCATCTTTCGAGATTGACCGTGTACTGATTGAGCACGATTCCGAGCTGTGCGAGCGGGAGTGCTGCTGCGCTGAGCATCCTGTGCCGCTCGATAAGCGCATCGAAGGCGGCTTTGCGTTGCCTCAGAACGGCGATATCAGTGGATGAGGTTTCTCTCGCGAGCGCGTTACCCTGGCGTTGGATCTCGGTGAAGGCGCTCCCGAACGGAGCGCGCAACTCTCCGTTTACGACGCGATAGAGCGCGTCAGTCGAATCGATAATCTCATCGAGTGTCTGAATCTTCTGGCGCAATCCGAGGAGTTCGTCGACAAGTCCGATCATCCCGACGCGTCCGTTTTGGTCGACGACCGCAGCAGAAGATGCCACCACCGACGCTCCGGTTTGGGAGCCGGCAGCCGTGGCCGCGCCGTTCTGATCGGCTCCATGCTGCGTTTCGGGGACCGAATGCTGGAGTTGCTCGATTTGATCGCTCAAATCTCCGGTGTTCGACTCCGGACGGGTGCCGCGTCCCTTAAGCTCCGAAAGCGTTTGCAGTGCGTCGTAGCGAGCCTGCGCGAGATCGAGTTCGCTTTGCGCCGCATCGATCTGTGTTGCGATTGCTTTTTTCTCGCGAGCAGGCGCACCTGCTGCGCGCCGTTTGAGGGCTGTTATTTTGTCCTGAACTTCCTTGACGTGATCGGCGGCCTGTTTGGCCAGCGCGACGAAATTTGAAAGCGTTGAAGCTACCGACGCCTGCGTCTCGGACGACGACGGCAACTGCGCCTTGCTGGGCGCCATCTTCTGGAGAATAACCGCCTGGGCACGCGAATAATCGAAGGCGAGCCCCAACGCTTCTTTCGCGAGTTCGCGGGAGTCGGCGAGGAAGATGGTGTCTCCCGGAGAGGTGATCAGCGTCTCTTCAACTGACAGCCGCCGATACCATGCGATCGCCTCGCTCAGAAAGCTGATGATCTCGGGACCACCCGGCATCTCCGCGGTCTTCTGTGCCGTTCGCGACGCAGGGGTGGGACTCGCCATAGCGTCCGCGGCGCTCGCAGAAGTCATGGCGGGAGACGTTGACAATGAGGGTGCCGCCGAAGGGCTTTGCGCTCCGTCGGCAACGAGCGTGAGCGCAACCATACATGTTGTCGCTATAGCAATGATTCGTGCCGGCCGCGCAAACATAGCTGAGAATCTCTCGTTCGCCATCGTGGATCGCAACCGCGGATAGGAGTTTTCCGGGAAACGCCCCAAATCGCTCGTTGCGAATTAGAGTATCACTTGGCGAACACGGCTTCGATCACGTCGGCGCCATTCAACGCGTCGGATTTCGCAGGGTCTAAACACTGCACAGCCGCTGTGGTATTTCACGTTTCGCTGATCGGGAGCGTCAAGTTGAAAAACTTTGCCTGGATTCCAATCATCGCTGCGGTAATTATCGGCGGATGCGCCGAGACTCCGCAGCAGCGCGCTCAACGTTTGGAGCCGCTGCTGACGGAGGCGGGTTTTCATCAGATTCCCGCGGACACTCCGGCACGCCTCGAGCTACTTCAAAACTCGCCGCTGAAAATGCAGTATTCCTCCAAGAACGGCAAACAGCGCTATTGGTTTGCGGACCCTTATTTGTGTCAGTGCCTGTACGTCGGGAATCAGAAGAGCTACGAGAAATACGAGGCGCTCAAAGCCGAGTTGAAGGAATCTGAGAAGGCGAGCGAACGCGCCGAGGAAGCGGGTAATATGGAATCGCAGCGCGCTTACGACGAGATGATCGCATCGCCGTCCGGCGCGATGTTTTACGGAGACTAGATACGGCGTTTCGGGAACGTCACGAATTCCCAGGATAGCCGCGAATCAGGCGTTTGGGCTCCCGCCGAGCGCCGCGCGATCGCGGGTTAGACGCGCCAGCTCGCGCTCGAAGTTGCCCGACTCAATCGAGCAGTGCATCCCGCATTCTTTGGGAGCGTCCGTTTCCCACCACCACCGGCCCGCGCGCGCATCCTGACCCGCTTCGACCGGGCGCGTACACGGAGCGCATCCGATCGAGGTGTAACCTTTTTCATAGAGCGCGTTATAAGGAACGTCGCTGGTGCGGATGTAATCCCATACCCGTTGTTCCGTCCAGTCGGCGAGCGGTGAGAGCTTGACCATACCGCCGTGATCGTTGTCGATAGCGACTTTGTCGAGGTTGGAGCGCGTGGAAGATTGATCGCGGCGCAATCCCGTGACCCATGCACTGAAATTCTCCAGCGCGCGATTTAAAGGCAGAACTTTTCGAACCTGGCAGCACAGGAGGCGTAAATCCAAATCGCGATAGAACAGATTCAGCCCGTGCTTCGTCACCATCCGCTGCACGACATCGGTGTCGGGAAGGTAGATTTCCACGGGAATTCCGTAGTGCTCGCGGATACGGTCGATCAGATCGTACGTCTCGCCAGGAAGGCGACCCGTATCGATTGTGAACACACGAATATTGGGGTCGATCTTCGCCGCCATATCGATCAAAACGCATCCTTCGACCTGGAAGCTGGAACAGATGGCGAGTTCACGCCCGAAGCGGTGAATTGCCCATGCGAGGACTTCCTGCGCGGACGCACCCGCAAGTGCGCGGGCGGCGTCGCCGATTTCGGTTTCGCTAACGATCGAAGCCAGAGTTGCGTTCGGTTGATTTTCCACTCGCGTATCCTGGTTCAAGAGGGCGTCTGGAGCATTTAGCGCGAACGAAGCAAAACATAACTTCGATGACAAAGTAAGTCAATTAAATAGATGACTTACTTAATCAAGTATTCACATTTCCGCTGGGCTATGCTAGAATGTGCTGCGTAGGCAAAGAGATGAAATTCGGCATCGGCGTCGAATATTCCCTTAAGGCACTGCTCGCGCTCGCAGAGCATTATCCATCGACGCAACCCGTTCGAGTCGAAGAGATCGCTGCCAGTCAAGATATTCCTGAGAATTACCTTCGCAGGCTTTTGATCGAACTTAAGCGGGGCGGAATCGTTG
>DASPQU010000308.1:0-4351 GCA_035624805.1 Binataceae bacterium (SeqCode)
CTTGCGCCAGGAAAGGTGGGAGAGCTGGTCTTCCGGCATCCCAAGGGCCAGCTCAGCCATTATCACAAGCTCCCTGATGCGACGGCGGAAGCGTATCGCGGCGGATGGTTCCATTCGGGCGACCTTGCAAAGACCGACGACGATGGTTTCTTCTATTTTTGCGGACGCAAGAAAGCCTCGATGCGGCGTCGGGGCGAGAACATTTCGGCCTGGGAGATCGAAACCGTTGTCAACGAGCATCCCGCGGTGCTGGAATCTGCGGCCTATGCGGTTCCTTCCGAAATGGGCGAAGACGAGGTAAAGGTAGCCGTAGTCCTGCGACCGGGCGTATCTCTCAAACCGGAGGAGTTACTCGACTTTTGCACGGGTCGGATGGCGCATTACGCGATTCCCCGCTTCGTGGAATTCGTCGATGATGTCCCGAAAACGGGAACGCAGCGAATTCAGTACGCTGCTCTCAAGGAACGAGGCATCGGCAATGCCTGGGATCGCGAGAAGGCCGGATACGAAGTCAAGCGTTAAAGAACCAAGGGGCTAGGAAAAATGGCAAATCCAAAAGTTGTGGTCGGCGGCGTCGGAATGACCCGCTTCGGAAAGTACTCGGATCGCGGAGTGCGCTCGCTCGCGGAAGAAGCGGTCGGCGATGCGCTCAAAGACGCCGGCGTAAAGCCGTCGGATATCGAGTGCGCGTTTTTCTCCAATGCGATCGCCGGACTGATCACGGGTCAGGAGATGATTCGTGGTCAGGCTGCACTGCGCAAGACCGGAATCCTCGGCGTGCCGCTGTTCAACGTCGAGAACGCGTGCGCTTCGGCGTCATCGGCGTTTCATCTCGCATGGATGGCCGTCGCGTCGGGTTTGTATGATTGCGCGCTCGCAATCGGCGCGGAGAGGATGACGCACGAAGACAAGAGCGTCACGTTCCGCGCGATCGGAACCGCAGTCGATCTCGAACAACTGAAGGAAATCAAGGCGCGGACTGCCGCTCCCGGCGAGAAGGAGAGCAAGGAAGCCGGCGAGAAGAAATCGATGTTCATGGATATCTACGCGACGAATACGCGCGAATACATGAAGGTCAGCGGTGCCACCGCCGAAGATTTCGCTGACATAGCCGTGAAGAGTCACGCCAACGCCGCGCTAAATCCCAAGGCGCAGTTCCAGGCGCCGGTGACGCGCGAGCAGGTTCTCACGTCGCGAATCATCTCGCCGCCGCTCACGATGCTGATGTGCTCGCCGACAGGTGACGGCGCAGCGGCCGCCGTCCTGATGTCGGAGAAGTACGCGGCGAAGATCGGTCTCACCAATCCCGTGCAGGTGCGTGCGTCGGTCCTTATGTCGGGCCGCGATCGCGCCGCGAGCGAACCTACAGTCCTCGAGCGCGTATCGAAGCGCGCGTACGAAGTAGCAGGTGTTTCTCCAAAGGACGTTGACGTTGTCGAAGTTCACGACGCCGCCGCCCCTGCTGAGTTGATGGCCTACGAAGATCTTGGCTTCTGCGAAGTCGGGGGCGGCCCTGCACTGTTTCGCAGCGGCGCGACCTCGCTGGGAGGCAAGCATGTCGTGAATCCGAGCGGAGGGTTGCTCTCGAAGGGACATCCGATCGGCGCGACGGGAATCGCGCAGATCGTGGAGATCGTGGATCAGCTTCGCGGGCGATGCGGCAAGCGTCAAGTCCAGGGCGCAAAGGTCGGTCTCACCGAGAACGGCGGCGGATTCCTCGGACGCGACGCAGCCGCCATGTCGGTCCACATTCTTTCGAAGTAATCGCGAACCAGAATCACGGCAATTGATATTGCGCCGGACTGACGGAACTCCCGCGGTCCGGCGCAAGTTTTCCCGAGTTAACGCGATCGAGCCGCAGACCGGTCTTCAGATTCAGAATCGCGGCTTCGCCGTCGAGCTCGGAGGATATCTGATCGCTGCGGGCGACGAAGCTCGAGTCTGCTGAAAACGGGTTTGCCGATGCGCGACTCAAGGCGCGCGAAGCCTATGACTATAAGGCGCGTCGAGACAACAGGATGTTTAGCCGGCGGGATGAATAATCGGGGATCGGACGGCCTGCGCGGAGGGTCTTGCTAGCGGGCGAGAGAAGTCGTCATGGTCGTGCGCGACTGGATATCGCGGATCAGCCCGTCGAAACCGCCGGCGCTCATCGCGCGTTCAAGCTCGGTGCGGTACTTCGCGCTGATGCTGACATTGTCAACCGCGACGTCGTAGATCTTCCAGTCCCCGCTTTCCTGCCTGAGATGATAGTCGACGCGCACGGGAGCGTCGCCGTCGCCGGGCTGGAAGCTGGTTCGAACGGTCGAATAGCCATGGCCGTCGGACGTTTCGTCGAGAATCTGAAGGCCTTCGCCGACGTAATGCTTGATCACCCGGGCGTAAGCGCTCGTCAGAAAGGCGTTCAGCGCCGGCATCAGTTGCTGGCGCTCGTCGGAGTTCAGTTCGCGCCAGTGATATCCGAGCAGCGAGCGCGGAGTATCGGAGAAATCAAAGTGATTGCTGATCGCGTCGAGCATCCGGCTCTGACGCTCTTCGGAAGAGATGCTTCGGTTGGTGACCGCCTGGAACATCTGCCCAACAGTCTCGCGTACCATAGTAATCGGTCCGAGCGCCTGGGCCGCCGCCGAGGCCTGCAGTCCGTACAGTGTCAGCGCGCAAACCAGCAACAGCGGAACAACCCGGGGAGAGGGGAAGCATGACAGGCAGGATGTGTCAGCATTCGCGGTACGCGTGGCAATTATCCGCGTTCCAAAGCGATGCATTTCAAAAAGTTATCTCCAGTCGACCAACAAATTCTCCCTTCGCTTTTTCGAAACAGGAGCACTGCGGAAGATTTCAAACCGCCGGCACGATTGGATCTCAAAAAATGGCCGGGCCGGAAGGCATTGCAGAGTGGGGGGGGCACTCTGTGTCTGTCGTAGTGCTTGCAGCCAGGGAATCCTCCGTCGCTGAGCGAGGCAGGAGTCGGTTACGGCATTGCGCCGCATGCCTTCGCCCCGCGCCTCCTTGCACTCGAACTTGACGCCTTCCGGCCCTATTTCTAATCGGTGCTAAAATTCAACTTTCTGAACGCTCCAAACGCGCGCTCCACAAGTCACACAGGACGAGACGCAAGGCGCGTGCCGAAAAAAAGCTTGGAAAATCGCATGCTGACGAATCGAAAATACGGTAAGATTTACACACGTAACGCTTTGACAATCGCGCAGCGTGGGGAGGTAAAACGCCCCTCAACGCCCCTGCCAGGCTGCGGGCACCGTCCCTGAGCGTGGAGATGGAAATCTATGCCGGTATCGTCCCCTAGCAAGCAAATCCTTCTTGCCGAAGACGACACCACGACCCGCGAAGCATGGTCGGAGCTCCTGACCTCGTGGGGGCTTCGCGTGACCGCGGTCGAAAACGGCGATGACGCCCTATCCGCTCTCGATGCCTCTGATCCCGACGTCCTTCTGCTCGACCTTGCCATGCCGCAGCGAACGGGCCTGGAGGTTCTCGAGGAAATCAAGAACCGCGGCCTCTCCGTCATTACCGTAGTGATCACCGGCGAAGGCGACCTGCCCGAAGCCGTCAAAGCGGTCAAACTGGGGGCGTACGATTTTCTGCGCAAGCCGGTCGACCCGGACAGATTGCGCATCCTGCTCAACAACATTCTGGAATTCCGCGAAACCACGCGCGAGAACGCCCGTCTTCGACGGCAGCTGATAGGGGCGGGAGAACTCGGCGACCTGATCGGGAACTCGCCGGCGATGCGACGGGTTATGAACCTTATCGAGCAGGTAGCCGCCTCCACAGCCTCCGTGATCATCACCGGCGAGAGCGGCACGGGCAAAGACCTCGCCGCGCGGACGCTTCACGGACTCTCGACTCGTCGGACCGGACCGTTCGTGGCGATCAATTGTGCAGCGATCCCCGACACTCTGATGGAAAGCCAGTTGTTCGGTCATGAACGCGGTGCGTTCACCGGAGCCGATCGCCGTCAATCGGGATGTTTCGAGCTGGCAAACGGAGGAACTCTGCTGCTCGACGAAATCAGCGAAATGAAAGTCGAGTTGCAGGCCAAGCTGCTGCGCGTGATCGAGGAGCGCAAGCTTCGACGCGTGGGTGGCGCCCAGGAGGTTGCGCTCGATGTTCGCGTTCTCGCCGCCTCCAATCGGAATATAGCGGGCGCTATCCGCGAAGGTCGGCTTCGCGAGGATCTCTACTACCGCCTCAACGTATTCACCATAGAGATGCCGGCGCTGCGCGAGCATCGCGAAGACATTCCGATGCTCATCGATCGATTCGTGGAGCGCCTCGCGCGTGCGGGTGAGAAGCGCGTGTTCAGCCAGGAATGTCTCAATAAATTGATGAA
>DASPQU010000309.1:0-3880 GCA_035624805.1 Binataceae bacterium (SeqCode)
CTTACGGGCAGAGTGGAAATCGGCGGCGTTCACTACTAAACTCCTTGGTAGGGAAAATGCGTACCGTCTGTATGTAACCTGCGACCTGTATGGAACTCAAGAGCCGTCAAGCTGAAAATTCCGCCGCCACCCGCCGCGCACTCATGACCACAGCTCGCGCGATGTTCGCCAAGCTCGGATACGCCAACACTCCCACCGAAGAGATCGTCCGCCGCGCCCGCGTGACGCGCGGCGCTCTTTATCATCACTTTCGCGGTAAGGCCGACTTGTTCAAAGCCGTGCTCATCGAGGAGCAGGCGAGGCTGGCTGCGCTCGTCGGCGAGGTCGGCGCGAAGCAGTCCGATCCCTGGAGCGCGCTAACCGCGTCGTGTCGCGCCTTCCTTGACGCGTGCGTCGATCCTGTCGTGCAGAAAATTGTCCTCGTCGACGGTCCCGCGGTTCTCGGATGGGACGCGTGGCGCGAGATCGACGCGAATTTCTACAAGGCCGGCGTCAAGGCTGCGATTCAGGCCGCAATCGACGCGAATCTGATTTCGCCGCAGCCGGTCGAAGCGCTCGCGGAGATCCTGATGAGCGCGCTGGACGGAGCCGCGATGATGATCGCGCATGCTCCCGACGTCGAAGCGACGCGCCGCGCGGTCGACGGTATCGTCGACCGGCTTTTCGAGGGCTTTCGCTCCCATCCGGCCAACGCCAACGGCAGGCGCCCTTAAGCGAGGACCACCTTTTCCGGCGCCTGGCGCATCGCGTTGAAAACGACGCCCGGCATCCGCACGCGCTCGTCGGATTCGTAAATCCTGCGCACCTCGGGGAACGCGTCGTCCCCGCCGATCGTGATCGCCGCGACGCGATCGAGGAACTGTTTCTGATCGTCCGTGATCTGCGCGTCGTCCATCGTCATCATCCCCCATACATCCCACGGCAGCATCTCGACCTTATTCAGCGCTGCGAGATCACGGATCAGATTTCCGGCGACGAACCACAGCCCCTGGAGATTGATGAAGCTGAGCCCAAACTTGGCGGGATCTGCGCGACCCGAGCGGCACATCTGCCACGCGTCGCCCGCGATGATGAACTCGTCGTGGGGAACGTCGAGCGGATTGAAATCCGGCTTGAACAGCTTCCACTGGGTGGCGTCGAGCTGCGCATCGACGAGAATCCACCGCTTCTCGGTCTCGTTCCAATACTCGCAGACCCAGTGATCTTCGAACCGGCCCGGGTTGAAGTATGCGCCGAAACCGCATCGCGCCCGCGCCGGCGTTCCGCGCTCGCGCAGAATCGACACCAGCGTCAGAGTGAAATGACGGCATACGCAGGCCATCCGGCGATCCGGCTGCCGCGCGTCGCCAAGTGGACGGCCGTCGAGCGCGTGAATCTGCTCGAGCATCGAAGGCATCGGACGCAGATTCGCCTCGTCGCGACGTTGCTCGGAAAGAACGACCTTGTACGCAAAGTTCGCAAGCTCGCGATGAATCAGCATCCCCTGGATGGCGGCACACAGCCCCGCGAGGTCTTTTGGCAGCGAACGTATCTCCGCGACACCGGCCCCCGGTGCGCTCATCGGTCCGTGATGACGATAATATTCCTGCGGCGTTTCCACCTTCCCGGCTCCTTTCGCGATGCTTACTCGACAACCCGATCGCATCCAAGATAGGAGGCGAGGCTATTCAACGATCGACGCCATCCCATCAGGCTCGCGGCTGCAATATCAGCGCAGCAAGGCGAAGGATCGGGAGCCGTTTTCTCGATCGTCAGGCATGCTTCGCGGGTCGCTTCCTGTTCGCTTCGCGCCGCGCCGATCGATCCCCGGGCACTTTGCGAATCGATCACGCTCCAGAACCACGCGTCTTGGCGATCCCAGATCTCAATCGATGCACCTCGGTAGGTTGAACGACTGACTGCATCCATTTTCTTCGATGACATGTCTTTCCTCCTCAACCCTTGCCGAGGCCGACGCTCGCCAGCGCCTTCGCGATCCGCATGGGCGCACGCGGCCGCGCATACATCCGTTCCATATAGGCCTTCGATTCCGGAAACTCTTCCAGCAGTTGCACCTCGTTGGCCCAATCGAGAGTGTAGGCGAGGACGAAATCGGCGACGGTCGCCGAGTTGCCGACGACAAACTGGCGCCCTTTCAAATGATCTTCGAGCACGCGCGCCATCGCTTTGAAATCCTCGCGCGCAAGCTCCACCTCGGCGGGCAGGCGCTTGTTCTCGGGATAGAGATTTGTGTGTCGCGCCATTCGCCATAGCGGTTGCTCGAGTTCGGTAACCGCGAACATCAGCCATCGGTAGAACTCGGCTCGATGCGCGAGGTCTGCGGGAATCAGGCGCTTTTCGGGATACTTTTCCGCAAGATAGAGCACGATCGCGATCGACTCGGTTAGGACGAGGTCGCCGTCGACCAGCGCCGGGAGTTTTCCCGCAGGATTGATTTTCAGAAACGCCGGGCTTTTGTGGTCGCCGGCGAGCATGTTGACGGTTACCGCTTCGAAATCGACGCCGAGCTCTTGCAACGTCCATCGCACCCGGATCGATCGCGTCGGTGGGAACTCAAAAAACTTCATAGACTTCCTCCGTGGCGCCATCCGCCACGTTTATAGTCGAAGTACGATCCGATGGATCGACAGTCCGAAAAAGATTGCCTATTTCCCCTTGCTGGTTTCACACCTTCGCCAAGTATTCCGCCAGGCAATCGAGCGAGCTGGACCATCCGCTGTTGTGCTCGTTGCGTGCGGTCACGGACTCGAAGAGTTCGTGATGCAGCGTGAGGCGGGTTTTCCCCTGGTAATCCTCGAACGTAACCGTCAGAACCGCCGGAGGCCGGGTGAAGTTCCCTTGAGCGTCTGCCCACGCTCCCGCCATCACGACGCGCTTCCCTTCAACGATTTCGCGAAAAATGCCGACTGAATAATGGTCGTCATTGTTCGGCCCGCGCATATGGAAGCGATACGCGCCTCCGGGCCGCAGATCGACGTCACATGACGGCAGGCTGAAACCCCGCGGGCCCCACCAATTTGCAAGATGCTTCGGGTCGGTCCATGCCTTGAAGACCAGCGCGCGCGGAGCGTCGAAGATGCGCGTGATGGTCAGTTCGCGATCGGACAATTGTGCGGCGGCGCTACTTTGTACGTCCATCCTTCTTCTCCTTGCTGTGTTTCTTCAGGGTGACGTTCTTGCCGTTGCCTTCGCGATTCTTGAGACGGCGCAGATACTCGTCGAGGCGACCGAGGCTCTCCTCCCAGAAGCGGCGATATGTCTCGATCCACTCGGCGGCGCTCTTGAGGGCGTCGGGTTTTATCCGGCACGGACGCCATTGAGCCTCGCGTCCGCGCGTGATGAGTCCGGCACGCTCCATCACCTTAAGATGTTTCGAGATGGCGGGCATGCTCATCTCGAACGGCTCCGCCAGCTCGGTGACCGACGCCTCGCCGAGAGCGAGACGGGCGAGAATCGCGCGCCGGGTGGGATCGGCGAGTGCGGCAAAGGTGGCGCTGAGGTGATCGGATGCCTGTACTGAACTCATCGGTTAAATAACTTAAGAGTTAAATACATCGAGGACACTCTCGATATCAAGGGCCGTAAAGCTAAAGCTGCAACTGGCGGCGGCACACGTTTCGGCGGGACAGCGTCCCTGCCTGTCCTGAGCGCGGCGAAATCCGCTTACCTGCGAGGTAATTGCGGCGATGACGCGCAGGACCGAGATTGTTTGTGAAACAGCCCCGTGCCCGCGCGCGGACACAAACAGGAGGTCATTTCGATGTCAGCATTGCAGGACGTGGAAAGGATCGCGGAGCGCATCGTGTCGGCGTCAGCGAAGGGCGATTTCGCGCCGTTTGCAAACGCGCTAGACGACAACGTGGAAATCTTCGATCACGTT
>DASPQU010000310.1:0-3788 GCA_035624805.1 Binataceae bacterium (SeqCode)
GCGGCGCTGCGGCTATCGCATCTTCAAGCGGGCCTGCCGACCGGCGATGTGCAGCGCGTCATGACACTGATTAAACGAGCGGGGCTTCCGTGTGAGATGCCGCGCAAATGGAACACCGCTGACTTCGTTGCTGCACTTCGACTGGACAAGAAACGCGTCGAGGACGGCGTCGAGTTCGTGCTGGTCGACGCCCTCGGCCACGCACTTACGAAAAAGCTCTCGTTCAATACGATAACGTCCGCGCTTGGGTAATTTGCGGATTAAACTTCGCATTACTTGGTTAAACCGTTTCGAACTGCGCTATGCCGCCTTCGCCCTTCTTCATCAAAATCACGACGGACATCCGCACTGACGATGGCAAAGTGCTATCAGAGTTTGAAATTCGCCTCTTGATTCCTGTACGGTGAGATTGGTCCCGACTGGCGGGTTGGAGGATGCGGGGGATGTTTCCGCCGGTAATTTTAGGCGGGACGAGGATGGGGGAGAGGAGGTTTGTAATGGATCGAGTGGAATTCGTCCGGACCAAGGTACTTACCGTTCAGGAAGTCTCGAAGTACCTTAGAGTTCACCCCTCAACCATCTACCGCATGCTCAAGCGTAATGAGCTGCCGGCCTTCCGCGTTGGAAGTGATTGGCGATTCACCGTCGAGAGTATCGATCGATGGCGTGCGGTAGCAGAAGCGGGCGGCGTGATGGCCGCTCAGAGCGAAAGTCTGCAAGCCGAGTCTCAGCCCGCGAGTCGATAAAAGCCTTCGAGCCAAAACAAAGGGCGGGCGCGGAGAGTATCTCGCCGCGCCCGCCCGCAGTCCCGTCCTCTATCTCCGATCAGCCTTGAAAGAATCGTCGCGGGTTGTCGATCAGCATCGCTTCGATTTTCTGCTGCGGCACACCCGCTTTCTTGAGCGCCGGCACGATATTCTGAAACACGTGCGACGGCCGCCAGTTCTCGATCAACTTCGCGGTCTGCGGCGTCAGATCGAGCCCGCGTCCGAGCCAGCATGAAATCGAATCGTGCGAAAGCACGATTTTGTTTTCGAATCCGACTCCGAGAAGTCCGATCAGCGCCGCCAGGCGCAGGCGATCGGGATGCAGAAAGTCGAGCCCGAATCGATCGAAGCCGAGCAGGCATCCGCGATCGAGCATGTCAGTGTGATATTTCAGGTCCGACGATCCGCAGCTATGGCCGATGATCACGTGCGACAGATCGACGCCCTCGGACGCGAAGATATCGAGCTGCTCGCGGCCCATCGTGCCTTCGTCGGTATGCGTCGTGATGGGCGCTCCGGTGCGGCGATGCGCGCGGCCGGCGGCGCGCAGGCACATCTCCTCGTAGGGCGTGATCTTGTCCTTGCCGGTCGCGCATTTGATCACGCCCGCCTTGATTCCGGTGTCGCCGATCCCCTTCGTAAGTTCGGTGACGTAAACCTCCGTAATCTGCTCGACCGTGCGCTGCTTCATGTAGGAGGTGTTGCCGAGGTCCTCCTTGTACAGCCCCGTAGCGCAGATGATGTTGACGCCGGATTTGTCTGCGACCTCAGCGGCGAACGTCACGTCGCGCCCGATATCCATCGGACACGGATCGACGAACGACTGAAGCCCCATGTCCTTGAGTTGTTTGAGCTGTTCGACCGAGTTCTTGAGCGCGGTCTTGCGATCGAACCTGGGCACCGTGCAATCAAGCTCCCATCCGGCCCATCCGATCAGCAGATGCTCATGCATCAGGGTGGTCCCGAGTCGGCCGGGGGAGATGGATCCCGTTGCGGTATTAATCTGCGGCATATTCGTAAGCTCCTTCGCCGCCGCGCGAGCAATCGCACGACGATCGACCTCTCGGAGGTTCGCAAAAAGATGAGCTGAAAATTAGTCCCGCTTTGACGCTAAGGTCAAACCTGACGCATAGGGGTGTCGTGCGGCCCGTTTTCGGGAGCGATGATGCTCAGGAGGAGAACCAGGCCGACACCGATTGTGATCGCACTGTCCGCGACGTTGAAAATCGGGAAATTGTGCTCGTACCAATGGACGCGGATGAAATCGATTACGCTGCCGCGAACCATCCGATCGATCAGGTTTCCCGCGGCGCCCGCCATGATAAGCGCAAATCCGAACGAAGTCGGCGTCACGCGATCCGCCCTGGCGAGCAGGATTGCGAGTACGATTACCGCAATCGAGGAAAGCGTCAGCAAAAGCGCGCTCCGGAGCATCGGGGTCATCGTTGTGAAGATGCTGAACGCGGCGCCAACGTTGTGCGTGTAGGTGATGTCGAGAAAGCCCGGAACGAGAGTGATGCTCTCGTACATGTACATATGCGAGGCGATGTACAGCTTGCTCGCTTGATCGATAACGATGAGCGGGATCGCGACGAGGCCAATCAGGATCGCTGCGACGTGCCGACGCCCGCTCTCGCTGGCGGTGGGTTCGGACGCCGATGCGCTCACCGCAAGGCCGTCCGGCTCAGCGACCACGTACCACCGCGCGGCATCGCGGACAAAGCTCGGGATCTCCGCCGTCGTCGAAATAGCACCAGCATCGCTGGCACTTGATGCCCGGCGCGCGCCGTCCGGTGATCACCAGTGACAACTCCGGAGCGACTCGCACGTATGTCCCATCCAGGTTGAAAGCGGTACGTCCTGCCGCTGTTTCGCGAAGTTTCGCAGCTTCTTCGTCGCCAATCGGGCTGACATCGGAGACAATAAACAATTCTTCGAGCGGACCGTGCTTGTCGACGATCGATTGGGCGAGCAGAGGCGTCTCGACAGGCACGGAAAGCGTCGCTTCGAGCGGCGCACCGATCGTTCCCGCCTGACGCATCGCTTCAAGCACCTTGAGCGCCTCGCCTCGAATCTTAAGCAGCCCGTCCCATCGCGAGAGCAGGGCGGCGTCGTCCCACTCGGCGCGCGGCGCAGCGAAAGTCAGCAAATGGGCGCTTGATTCTTTCGCGCCCGGCATGTGAGCGTAAACTTCTTCCGCCGTATACGGGATCAGCGGCGCAAGAATTCGGATCATTGCGTCGAGCGTCCAGAAAAGCGCGGTCTGCGCGGATCGTCGCTCGCGCGATTTCTCGCCCGAGCAATAGAGGCGGTCGCGCGCCACATCGATATAGAGCGAACTCACATCGACGACCGCGAAATTTTGCACGAGATGATACGCAGCCTGAAAATCGAATCGCTCGTACGCATCGCGGCACGCGGCCTTGAGCTTCTCGACGCGCCCGAGCATGAAGCGATCGAACTCGAGCATGTCGGCGTAACGAACTTCGTCCAGCGCTGGATCGAAGTCGGAGAGGTTGCCCAGGATGAAACGGCACGTATTGCGAATCTTGCGATACGCCTCCGAGACCGCATTGAAGATCGTGTCGCCGAGGTTCATGTCCGCCGAATAATCGAGCGAGGCGTACACGAGCCGGATAACGTCCGCGCCGAGGCGATTCACAGCATCGGCGGCGTCTTCAGTATTGCCGAGCGACTTCGACATCTTGCGGCCCTGCTCATCGAGCGTGAGGCCGTGGCTGATGACGGTGCGGAAGGGAGCCTGGCCATGCTCGGCGACCGCGCAAACCAGCGATGAGCCGAACCATCCGCGCGCCTGCTCGACGGCTTCGAGGTAGGCGTCGGCCGGCCAAGTCAGCTCGCTGCGACGACCCAGGACGGCGGCCTGCGAACTTCCGGAATCGAACCAAACGTCGAGGACGTCTTCTTCTTTGGCGATCTCCGTTGCGCCGCACTTCGCGCATTTGTATTCGGGCGCGACGAAATCCGAGACCGGGCGCGTGAACCAAGTGTCCGATCCAT
>DASPQU010000311.1:0-3277 GCA_035624805.1 Binataceae bacterium (SeqCode)
ATCGAGCTGTACGGACTCGGACTCGATTATGCGGATCGCTATCCCAAGCTGATCGACGCCGTCACGCGCGTCGACATTCTCGCGGTCGCGAAAAAGTATCTTCATCCCGACGCGATCAACCTGGTCGTTGTCGCGAATCAGCAGGAGGCTGGGATAAAGGCGGCCGCGCTCGAGACCGGCCAGCCGCGCTGACGGAATTGGACCAACGCGATCGCGCGCTAACGAAAATGTCGCGGCAGCGGCGATTAGGCCGCGCGCCGTGGTCGCTCAGGCGGCGGCGCGATGCGCGAGGACTTCACGCAGGAAGCGTCCGGTGTAGGAATTCGCGGCCTGGGCGATTTGCTCGGGCGTGCCTTTCGCGACGACGGTCCCACCGCGATCTCCGCCCTCGGGGCCGAGATCGATCACGTAGTCGGAGGTCTTAATCACCTCGAGATTGTGCTCGATGATGAGCACGGTGTTGCCGGCGTCGGCCAGGCGTCCCAGCACTTCCAGCAGCTTCTTGATGTCGTCGAAATGAAGGCCCGTGGTCGGCTCGTCGAGGATGTAGAGCGTGCGGCCGGTCGCTCGACGTGAAAGCTCCTTCGCCAGCTTGATGCGTTGCGCCTCGCCGCCTGAGAGGGTCGTCGCCGACTGCCCGAGGTGGATGTAGTCGAGGCCCACGTCGCGCAGCGTCTCAAGCTTCTGACGAATCGGCGGGACAGCGCTCGTGAACTCCATCGCGTCGAGCACGGTCATGTTGAGCACGTCGGCGATGCTCTTGCCCTTGTAGTGAATCTCGAGCGTGTCGCGATTGTAGCGCTTGCCGCCGCACACCTCGCAGGTCACGTAGACATCGGGCAGAAAATGCATCTCGATACGGATGATGCCGTCGCCCTCGCACGCCTCGCACCGCCCGCCCTTCACGTTGAACGAGAAGCGCCCCGGTCCGTATCCGCGCATCCGCGCCTCGGGCAGTTGCGCGAACAGTTCGCGGATATGCGTGAACAGCCCGGTGTATGTCGCGGGATTCGATCGCGGCGTGCGTCCGATCGGGCTCTGATCGACGTGGATGACCTTGTCGAGATTCTCGATGCCGTCGATGCTCTTGTAAGCGCCCGCGCGCTCGCGACTTCGATTCAGCTTCTGCGAGAGCGCGCGATACATCGTGTCGAGCACGAGAGTCGACTTGCCTGAACCCGACACTCCGGTGACGCAATTCATGACGCCCAGCGGAAAAGCAACCGTAAGATCGCGCAGATTGTTTTCCCGCGCACCCTTTATCGTGAGCCATCGCCCGCTGAGCGGACGTCGACTCGCCGGAACAGCGATTTCCATCTTGCCACTGAGATATTTTCCAGTTAGCGAGTTCGGATTGCGCATCACGTCTTCAGGCGTGCCCTGGGCGACGATGTAGCCGCCGTGGATGCCCGCGCCGGGACCCATGTCGACGAGATGATCCGCCTCCAGCATCGTATCGCGATCGTGCTCGACAACGAGCACGGTGTTGCCGAGATCGCGAAGCCGCTTGAGCGTCGCGAGCAGACGTTGATTGTCGCGCTGATGGAGCCCGATCGAGGGCTCGTCGAGGATATAGAGCACACCGACGAGGCTCGATCCGATCTGCGTGGCCAACCTGATTCGCTGGCCCTCGCCTCCCGAGAGCGTGCCTGCGGTGCGATCGAGCGTGAGATAGTCGAGGCCGACGTCGGATAGAAACGCCAGGCGTTCGCGAACCTCCTTGAGAATCAATCGCGCGATTTCAGCTTCCTGCGACGTTAACTTCGGTTCGGCGAAGAAAACCAGCGCCTGCTTGATCGACATCGCGGTGACTTCGGCGATCGATTTGCCGTTGAAGCGCACGAACAGGCTTTCTTTTTTGAGCCGCGCGCCGTCGCATATGTGGCACGGACGCATATTCATATACGCGCCCAGGACCTCGCGGATGCTCTCGGACTCGGTCTCCTTGTAGCGCCGGTCGAGCCATTGCAGGACGCCCTCGAACGGGCGCGCATAGCCGTGGCGATGGCCATGGCGCTCGTAGGCGAATTCGATCTCCTCGGTTCCGGAGCCGTGAAGAAGAGCTTTGCGAACTTTGGCGGGCAGCATCTTCCACGGCTGATCAAGGGTGAACTTGTAGTGCGTCGCGAGCGCCTCGAGCATCGGCTGCATGTAGTTCATCGTCGCCCACGGCGCGATGGCCCCGTCCGCGATGCTCAAGTCTTCGTTCTGAACCACCAGTTCGGGATCGAAGTACATTATCGAGCCGATCCCTGAGCATTCGGGACACGCGCCATGCGGACTGTTGAATGAGAACATCCGCGGCGTAATTTCCGGATACGATATTCCGCACTCGACGCAGGCGAAGCGCTGGCTGAAGTAAACGCCGCTGTCGCCCCTGGGCGCATCGACACGTTCGACTTTCAGGAGATCCTGCCCGTACTTGAATGCAACCTCGATTGAGTCGGCAAGGCGCTTTTCTATCCCCGAGCGAATCGCAAGTCGATCGACAATTACTTCGATCGTATGGCGATTGTTCTTGTTGAGCGCGGGTTCTTCGCCCAGTTCGTAAGGCTTGCCGTCGATTTTGACGCGCACGAAGCCGGCGCGGCGCAGATCGCTCAGTTCCTTGCGATATTCTCCCTTGCGATCGCGCACGATCGGCGCGAGCACATGGATTCGCGTCCCCTCGGGCCATCCCATCAGGCGGTCAACGATCTGCTGCACGCTCTGCTGCGAAATCTCACGCCCGCAGTTGTAACAAAAGGCATGTCCTACGCGCGCGAACAGCAGCCGCAGGTAATCGTAGATTTCCGTAATCGTGCCGACCGTGGAACGCGGATTGCGCGACGTCGTTTTCTGCTCGATCGAGATCGCAGGCGAAAGACCCTCGATCGAATCGACGTCCGGTTTTTCCATCTGTTCCAGGAACTGGCGCGCATACGCAGACAGCGATTCCACGTAGCGGCGCTGCCCCTCAGCATAGATCGTATCGAAGGCGAGCGAGGATTTACCGGAACCGGAAAGCCCGGTGATAACGACCAGACGATCGCGCGGAATCTCAAGATCGATATTCTTGAGATTGTGCTCGCGCGCGCCTCTGATTATCAGCCGATCCGCCATCGATGCTACCCAGCATGCCGCGCCGCGAACTTTGCATTGCCCGCGCGCGCGATCGTACCGCGATACGCATAATCGACGGCGGCGATCATGCTTGACGGGTTCGCGATTCCGCGTCCGGCGATATTGAACGCCGTGCCGTGGTCGGGCGACGTTCTGATGAACGGAAGACCGACGG
>DASPQU010000312.1:0-2330 GCA_035624805.1 Binataceae bacterium (SeqCode)
TCAAGGAGCGGCGCTCCCGGTTCGCGAACATCAGATTTCTCGGGATCCGCGACGAGCTCGCCAATCATCAGATGCGCCAGTTCGGCTTCGTTGGTTTGATCCGTCGTTTTCGTCGCGACTACCCGCCCTCGGCGCAGCACAGTGATTCGATCGGCGACCGCGAGCGCCTCACCGAGCTTGTGCGTGATCAAAATAACTGTCCGGCCCTCGGTGCGCAGACGACGCAGCATATCGAGGAATGCGCTTAACTCGCCCGGAGCGAGAACTCCGGTTGGTTCGTCGAGAATCAGGACGCGCGGATCGAAACTCAGCGCCCGGATCACCTCGAGCCGAACGCGCTCTGCGACCGATCGTTCGCCGACCCATCCACCGCGCGGCGGAAGCTCGAAGCCGAGCCGCTCTGCAAGCGCACTTGCGCCCTCAGCGACGGCGTCGAAATCGTTGATAGCGCGGTTGAGGCCGAATCCTCCGAGCGCGAGATTTTCCTCCCACGTCATTCGATCGAACATCAGCGGCGTCTGGTGAACAGTCGCGATTCCCCGCATCACCATCGCGCCCGAAAATCGCAAAGGTTGACCATCGAGCGTCGCCGCGCCCGCATCGGGTCGCAGCCGGCCCGCGAAGATGTTCATCAGTGTCGTTTTGCCTGCGCCGTTCTCGCCGACGAGCGCATGGATTTCGCCCGGACGTGCCCCAAAATCGACGCCGTCGAGGGCGACGACTTTGCCGAACCGCTTGGAGATGGATCGTGCTTCGACCAATCAGGCCGCGTCAGAAGGCCGCGTCGGGCCGTAATTTGAGCGCACCCAGGCGAGAGCCTGATCGCGCGTGGTGAGCAGGCCGTCGAGCTGAAGATCCTCGACTTCCTTCAGGATGGTTTTGAAGCGCGGGCCGGGCGTGAATCCCATGCCGATAAGATCGTTGCCGCCGACGAGACGCGGCGGACGGATCTCCTCGGGCGTCATCTCCGCGAGCGCGCGCCGGCAGAAGTGGTAGTAGCCGAGGTACGAACTCGACGCGAGCGCATCGAGGCGCGCGAGCTCCAGCAATTCGTCGAAGCCGTCTTCGACGAGCATCCGCTTGAGTGTCGCCGGACGCATCCGCGGCGCCATGCACAGCCGCAGATGATCCTTCACCAGGTAGGCGACGCGCTCCTGCGCGAACCGTGAACGCTTGAGCCGCGTCATGATTTCAGCGGCCATCGCAGCGCCCTGCTCCGTGTGCCCATAAAACGTGACCTTGCCGTCGGTCTCGGCGCGACATCGCGGCTTCGCGATGTCGTGAAACAGGATACCGAACGCGAGCGTCTCGCTGCATCCCGGATCCAGCATCGAAACCGCCAGGCGGGTATGCACGTAAACGTCGCCCTCCGGATGGAAATTCTCCGGCTGCGCGCATCCGATCATTTCGGTCAGCTCCGGAATCAGGACGCTCATCAGGCCGGTTTCGAGCAGGATATCCATCCCGCGCGCTCCTCCACCTTCGGTCATCAGACGCACGAGCTCTTCTCCGATACGTTCGGCGGATACGCTCATGATCGTCGGCGCAGCGCGTTTCATTGCCGCGTAGGTAGCAGGATCGATTCCGAAATTGAATCGCGCCGCAAATCGCGCGCCGCGCAGAATTCGAAGCCGATCTTCATCGAAACGATCGTACGGATCGCCGATCGCGCGAATCACGCCGCGGCGCAGATCGCGGACGCCGTCGACCAGATCGATAACGCGATCCTCCATCGGGTCGTAGTACATCCCGCCGATGGTGAAATCGCGGCGGATGGCGTCCTCTTCGATAGTGCCAAAGCGCACCGAAGACGGACGACGACCATCAACGTACGGAGCGTCGGCGCGGAACGTGGCGACCTCGAACGGGTCGCCGTCGATTACGACGACGATCACACCGAAGCGGGCGCCTACCGGGATCGTGTGATCGAAAAGTTGTTGGACGACTTCCGGGCGCGCGTCGGTTGCGACGTCGTAGTCCTTGGCATCAAGACCGAGGATTCGATCGCGCACACATCCGCCGGCGAACAGCGCGACGAAGCCCGCTTCGCGCAGCTTGCGCAGTATCGCGCGCGCCTTTTCCTCCTTTTTCGTCATCCGGCTGCTTCGAGAATCAAGTCTATCGGACTTGATCGCCGCGCGCGATTGCGGCCGGCGGGCAGATTGCCTATTCGCGGCGTCCCAACCCGGCCCCGCCGAGCACGATTCCTCCGTCGACCGCGATAACCTGTCCGGTCACGTTCTTGGCCCGATCCGAGCAGAGCCAAGAAACAGCGCGACCGATATCTTCCTGCGTTTGCTCGCGACCGAGCGGCACCGAGTTTCGAACCG
>DASPQU010000313.1:0-3910 GCA_035624805.1 Binataceae bacterium (SeqCode)
ACCCGCTTGCGCATCCCGCCGGAAAGCTGCGCCGGCATCAGTTTATCAGCATCGGGCAGCTCGACCATCGCAAGCACTTCGTCAACGCGCGCCCGTATCCGCTCTTCGTCGTGCCCTCCATGCTCGCGCATCGGATAGGCGACGTTGTCGAATACCGTCAGAGAATCGAACAACGCGCCCGACTGAAACACCATCGAAACCTTTCGACGTATCGGAAACAGTCGGTCCTCGCTCAAATCGTTAAGGCTCGCACTGTCGACCCAGATTTCGCCCGCGTCAGGACGTTCGAGGCCGTTGATATGGCGCAGCAGCACGGTTTTGCCTTCGCCGCTGGCTCCGAGCACGACCATCGTCTCGCCTTCCGTCACGTCAAGATCGACGCCGCGCAGGACCGGCTTTCCGCGAAAGCTCTTCTTCAGGCCGCGAATCGAAATGAATGCGCGATGCGGGTTTCCGTTGGCGCTCATCAGACCTCGAGAAAGAGCTTGGTCAGAAAGAAGTCCGATACCAGGACCGCGATCGATGCCGACACGACCGCCGACGTCGTCGCACGTCCGACGCCGTCGGCGCCTCCGCTTGCGGTCAGTCCCTTGAAGCACGCGACGATTCCGATCAGGTACCCGAAGAACACAGATTTCCCCAGCCCGCTCATCAGGTCGCCGAGCGCGACGTTCTGGACGAGCGAGGTGTAGAAGTACTCGCCGTTGACGCCGAGTTGCGTGACCGCCACCAGCCATCCGCCGGCCAGTCCGACGACATCCGCGATCATCGTCAGCAGGGGCATCATGATTATTGTCGCGAGCACGCGCGGCACCACCAGCTTTTTCACCGGGCTGGCGCCGAGCGCGCGCATCGCGTCGATCTGCTCTGTCACCTTCATTGTGCCGAGTTCCGCTGTGAATCCCGCGCCGACGCGTGCCGCGATCATCAGCGAGGCGAGCACGGGACCCAACTCGCGCAGCAGGGACAGCCCCATGATTCGGCTCACGTAGATCTTCGCGCCGAACTTCGCCAGGAACTGTCCCATCTGGAGCGCGAGTACCATCCCGGAGAATATCGCCGTGAGGTTCACCACGTTCAACGAGCGATAGCCGACGCTGTCCAACTGGTCGACAAGCGGGCGCATCTCGAAGGGGCGGCGCACCAGATACCTGAAGAAATCGCGAGTCAGGATTCCGACTTGTCCAAGCTCATCGAGAAACGGATATAGTCGTCCCAACATCGCGCGATGGCGCAAGCGTAAGCCACGGCGACGGGATCGGCAATATGGCCGCGAAATACGATCACGCAAAGGATAGCTTGTTCGTCTATGGGACGCTGGTCGAGGCGTCGATGCGCGTCCGGCTGCTCGGACGCGAGGTCGCACACGTTGCCGCGCGGCTGGACGGCTACGAGCGTGGGACGAAACGGCACTTCTTCATTGCACCGAAGACGGGGGCGTGGACTGCGGGACTGGTCCTGCGCGAATTGACCGAGGTCGATTTCAGAATCCTCGACGAGTACGAAGACGCTCCGAGCCTTTATACGCGCGAGCAGGTCGAAGTCGTACTCGACGGCGGCAAGGCGATGCGGTGCTGGGTTTACCTGCCGACCGGATGGGCGCGCGACTAGGTCGCGCGTCCGCAACGAAAGTTTGCGTGTTCCGCCGCGACGACGCTCAGAGTCCGGGAAGTTTGGGTACCTTCTGCCACGTCGGGCGAGCGCGGATCGCAGCCAGATACGCGGTCACTTTAGGAAAGGCCGCGAAACTGAATCCGGCCTTCTCGATCACATTCAGCACCGGACCGTAGGCGCAATCGACCAGTGAGAAATCCCCACCAATCATCCACGCTTTTTTCGCGAGCTGTCCCTCGACGATCGAGGTCACATCGGGAAGGGCTTTTTCGCCTCGTGCGATCGCGGCTTCATCGCCGGGAAGTCCCGCAAATTTAACTGCGATACGGTTGAATGCCAGATCCGTGGCAGGCGGAGAGATGTGCGTCGACAAGAAGAAGAGCCATCGCAGTGCGTCGGCGCGTCCCGCCGGCGACGTTGGCCAGAGCTTGCCGGTCTTGTCGCCCAGGTAGGCTAGAATCGCATGAGATTCCCACAGGGTCAGATCGCCATCGGTGAGCACGGGGACTCGACCGAAGGGATTGAGCGCAAGGAATTCAGCCGAGCGCTGCTCGCGCTTGGTAAGATCGACGGGGACGATCTCGCACGGCGTCCCGAGTTCGTTGAGTGCAAAAGCGATCTTCTGCGGATTGGGTGACGGGAAATAATAAAGTTTCATAATCCCTCCGCGGCGCCGAGCCGCCGATACGTTGCACCTCTGTCACTTCTCCGACCAAATTTCATTTCACGACTTCATGTAGGAAATGTACAGACCGAGAATCTGGTCCCATCCAGTGTCGTAGCCCTTGCCCGCATCCCGAAGCTTGTCGGCCTGATCCCATCCGCTGTGTTCGAGCTCGACGCGCGTGCCTGCGCCATCTGCGAGAAATCGGATTTCCACCTGCGTGGTGTATTCCCAACTAGGAGCGCGCCATGTGAACGCGACCAGCTGCGGTGCTCGGTAGGCCGTCACGCGTCCGATTTCGTATTCCTTCCCGTCGGCGCTGGTTTCGTAAAATCGACCGCCTACGCGACCTTCAAGCGTTAGCTTTGAGCCCGGACCGGAGAAGCCTTCCGGCCACCACACTCCGATTTCTTCGCAGAACACTCTGAAGGCAACCGCCGGAGGACGAGCGACACGTACCGATTTTCGAATGGTCATTCCGATCCTCCTGAGCGTTCGAGATGACGTTTGAATGCGTCGAGCGCGACGTCCCAAAGACGGCTGACTTCTTCCAGCGTTGCAATAAGTTCCCGAACTGCTTTTGCGCCATTGGGTGCGAGTTCGTAGATCTGCTCGCGGCCGTTTCTTTTCGACGTGACCAGGCCGGCGTTCTTCAAAACCCGCGCATGCTTGCATACCGCAGGACGGCTCATCGCGAAGCCGCGTGCGAGTTCTCCGGCGCGGCGCGGTTTGCGCGCGATGCGACGAAGAAGTTCGCGGCGGGTCGGATCGGCAAGCGCGAGGACGGTGTCATCCATTGGCATCGGGAACGATATGTAACTCATAAGTTACATATCGTCAAGAGCCAAAGCAGGCCGACCATTCGGCGATCGGTCAATCAGGAGTGAAGTCGCGAGGCCGCGCCGTTATTGCGCAGCTACGATTTGATTTCGATCGGCGCTTTGCCTTCGGGTTTCTTCAGCTCGAATTTGTCGAGGCGATACTGCAGCGTGCGATAGCTCATCCCGAGCATCTTGGCGGCTTTCGCGATTATCCAGTCGGATTTTTCCATTGCCTGCAGAATCAGATCGCGCTCGAAGGTTTCGAAGTTGATCCCCTCGGTGGGAATTTCGAAGCGATCCGATCGGGCTGCAACGCGCTCGCCGGGTCTCGCGGGAATTTTTCGCGAGAGCACTTCCTGCGGCAGATCCTTGGGTGCAATCTTGTCGCCCTCGCATAGCAGCAGTGCGCGCTCGATCGCGGATTCCAGCTGGCGCACATTACCCGGCCATGGATAATCGACCAGAATCGCCATCGCTTCCCGGCTGACCTCGATCTGACGTCCTTCCGCGAGATGTGCGTACTTTTGCAGCGCGTGATTGACGAGCAACGGTATGTCGCCGCGACGATCGCGCAACGGAGGCAGCGTGATGGTGAATACGTTCACGCGATAGAAGAGGTCCTCGCGAAAGCGCCCCTCGGCCACCTCGTCAGCGAGATTCCGATTGGTTGCGCACACCAGACGTACGTCCACGCGGATCGATTCATGGCCGCCGACGCGACGAATCTCCTTCTCCTGGAGTACGCGCAGGATCTTCGGCTGAAGGCCCATCGGCAGCTCCGCGATTTCGTCCAGGAACAGCGTTGACTTGT
>DASPQU010000314.1:0-2097 GCA_035624805.1 Binataceae bacterium (SeqCode)
TCTTCCACCTTGCAGCCGCCGGAGACATCAGCGGCGATGTCGCGATGCGCCATACGCTGCGCGACGCTGCGATAGCAGTCTCCTCGGACGCAGGTACGCAGCCGATTTCCGCGGTTTCAATCGAACCGATGGCGAGCGCAAGCGCCGCCTTCTCGTTCGAAGTACAGATGACGCTAACAGTCACGCTGCAGTTCTTCGGCACGCTTACCATCTTCGACGGACTCTTAATCGATACCGGCGATGTTCCGCTTGCTGAGTACAGCCCCGTGCCCTTCGACGAGTCTCACCGATTTCGTCTCGGCACGGGTGCGGATTTAGGCGATCCTCTCAAGAGTCCAAAAATATCCGCGGCGGAAAGCGTTCCTTCGCATTTTCCAAGCGGAGACTCGTTCGCTTCATTTCCCCCGGGCGGCGACGTGGATAGTTGCCTTAAGGATCCGTCGCCCAACAATCCGCCCCCGCCGCCATGCGGACCGGGAAACGTCGTATTGAACCCGCCGCACAGCGAGCTTTGCGTGTACGGCGGAAACCTCCAAGCAGGAGAGCGCAGCTTGTTCACTTCTGTCCCGGCGAATGTGTGCTCGATGATCGGAACCTATGTACCGGGATTGCTTCCGAGCGGCACCATGCCGCAAGAGGACTGTCTCTTTGAAGAATTTGATTTTCTGTGTCACACGGCTTCCAAAGAACAGAGCTTCTCGGGCGCCGAGGTGGTCGCGCATGTGATCGATCCATCCAACAATTATGACAACCCTGACATGCGCACGATTTTTAACATCACGAAAGACTGCGTGAATGCCTTCGCGCCCGGCGGCACTCAACAGCAGGCGCAGGCGATCGCGCGCGCGCTGTTCGGCTTCGCCATCTGCGACAGCAACGCCAACCTGATGACGCAAAGCCAGGTGATAAGCCGGACCCGCGATCCGAAAATTCAGCCGACCGTCCAACCGGGGCAGTGTATGTGAGTTCAACGGAAGGCAATCACTCGCAGTTATATACCTTCATCACATTGTCGCCGAGGACTTTGCGGCGGGCATCGGGAGACAGCTTCTCCGCCATCTCCTCGACTTCTTCCATGTAATTGCCGACGTGATCGGGATGCGGGAAATCGCTGGCCCAAAAGAACTTGTCCGCGCCGCATAGCTCGGTCATCGCGGGAAGTGCGCGCTCGTCGGGATCGCCGGAAATCCACACCTGGCGACGAAAATAAAAGCTCGGCTTCTCCTTGAGCGGCACGACGCGTCCCATCGCCGTCGAGTAAACCGCATCGAGGCGGTCCAGCCAGTACGCGGCCCATCCTGCGCCAGCTTCGAGCAGCACGAGCTTGAGGCGCGGAAACTTGTCGAACGTGCCGTAATTGAAAAAGCTCGTGAACGCGTGGCGGATCGAATCTCCCGCGACGATATTGTTGAAGTAAAACTGCCCGCGCAGATACTTCCAATCGTAGCGGCCCGCCATCGCCCACACCGGCTCAAGCGAGGGATGGATTCCGAGCGGAACATCGAGTTCCTGAGCTTTGGCGAACAGCACGTCGTGATCGGGATGAGCGTGCGGCTTGCGCGTCATCACGAATTGCGCGACCCATCCGCCTTTGCATCCGTCCTTCACCGCGCGCTCAAGCTCGCGCGCGGCAGCCGCGGGATCGCCGAGCGACAAATGCGCGATCGGAATCAACCGTCCGCCGCTGTTCCTGCAGAAATCGACGATGTAGCGGTTGTAGGCGCGCGTGTATGCCTGCGCCATCTCGGGATCTTCGGTTTCGACTTCGTAAAGGAGGCTCAGCGTGGGATATAGGAACGCAGCCTTGAGCCCCTCGCCGTCGATACGTTCGAGACGCTCAGCGGGATCCATCGCACCGAACGGCACTGCGACGCCGTAATCGATTCCCGCACGCGGGCCGGCGTTCTCGCGAGTGTCGCCCATCGCCGAGAGCGCTGCGAACATCCCACGGCGCAGGAACTTCGACGGACGGCCTTCGATTTCCATGTACTCAAGGCCGCTATCGTCCTTCTTGAGTCGCAGCGCTCTCGGTTTGTATTTCGCTTCGAGGTAGTTCTCCCAGAGATTCTTGTCCTCCAGGATGTGACCGTCGGCATC
>DASPQU010000315.1:0-4622 GCA_035624805.1 Binataceae bacterium (SeqCode)
GAAGAATCAAAGAGCTGAGACGCGATCAGGAACAGGATGCGGAGACGTCTCCGGCTGACGAGATGGATTTGGCGCGCTCCACTTCCGATACTGAGATGCATGCGGGATTGACCGCTCGCGAAGAGGAGAAGCTTCGTTTCATCGACGAGGCGTTTTCCAGGCTGGAAACCGGCAAGTATGGCATCTGCCTCGGATGCCGGGGGACGATTCCTGTTGAGCGCCTTGCCGCGATTCCGTTTGCGGCTTACTGCGTTGACTGCCAGGAGGACCGCAATCGTGCGCGACGAAACTGGGGCGAGGGAACGATGATTGAGCCCTACGATCACCAGTGGACTGTGCCCGAGGAGGCGGAGGAACCCACTGAGCGCGAATATCGGCAGCAGACCGGACCGGAAGAAGAGGTCTCCGTCCACTTCAACAAGCCGCTCGGTCCCGAAGAGGCGCAAGAAGTAGCGCCTTCAAGGAAGAGGGGCCGCCCCGCCTCGCGCAAGAAGCCCCGCTCCAGGTAACTGGGCTCTTGGACCGGGCTAAGCCGACCATTCAGTCAACAAGGTCGCCATACGTCGGCTTGTAGACCTGCGACTCAATGAACCCAGCCAGGTTCTCAGGCTGCCTCACGCGGGCAAGGTTGCGAGCGAATATGACCTCGGCGATTCGCCGTGCGACATGCATTTCGGTTTCGAAGATGCCTGACTGAGGCGGGTAAATCAGACCGCTTTCAAGGTCAGCCGGCGTGACCCGTTCAGCCAACGCTCGCGCGGCAGCAATGAACATCTCATCGCTTACCAACCGTGCGCGGGTTGCGTAAATAGCGAGCCCCATCGCAGGGAAGATGTACATGTTGTTGCACTGACCCGGCACCAGCCGCCGATCGCCACGCTGCACCGGAGCGAACGGGCTGCCGCTCGCGAACACCGCCCGACCGTCGGACCATTGATACGCTTCCTCAGCCGTGCACTCGGAGCGCGATGTCGGATTCGATAGCGCGAAGATGATCGGACGGCTGTTGATGCGCGTCATCGCCTCGATTACGTCGCGGTTGAAAGCCTTGGCGACAGTGCTCACTCCGACGATCATGGTCGGCCTGATCGATTCGATCGCAGCAACGAAATCGCGAGTGGGTGCGTGCGGATGCGCATACGCGCGCTGGAAATCGAAGAGATCGCTACGACCCGATTCGACAAGGCCGTTGCGATTGAAAAGCCAGATCCGGTCGCGGGCGCTCTGGAGCGAGATGCCTTCCGCGATCATAAACTGCGTCAGAAGATCGGCGATGCCAACTCCCGCGGAGCCCGCGCCGAGAAACAGAACAGTCTGGTCGCGAAGATTACCGCCGGTAATTCGCAACGCGCTAATGATGCCCGCAAGTACAACCGCGCCTGACCCTTGAATGTCATCGTTGAAGCAGCAGATTCGATCGCGATAGTGGGCCAGTAATCGAAAGGCGTCGCTCCGTCCCCAATCCTCGAACTGGATGCAGCAGTTGGGGAACACTTCCTGGACCGAGGCGACGAATTCCTCGACGAAAGAATCAATCTCCGCGATAGAAGGACGCGTCCGCCGCAAGCCCGTATAGAGCGGATCGCGCAGGAGCTTTTCGTTGTTGGTTCCGAAATCCATCATGATCGGAATCGAAAGCTCCGGTGGAACTCCAGCGCACGCGGTGTAGAGCGCCAGCTTGCCGATCGGAATTCCCATCCCGTCCGCGCCCAGGTCGCCGAGGCCCAGGATTCGTTCGCCGCTGGTGACGACGATGAATCGAACGTCGCGCTCGGGCCAGTTGCGTAGAATCTCGCGAATGCTGCCCTTGCGATTGATCGAGACGTACAGTCCCTTTGAACGCCGCATGATGTGGCTGAATTGCAGACACGCCTCGCCGACCGTCGGCGTGTAGACCAGCGGCAGAAAACGCGCAGGATCAGAGGTCAGGAGCTTGTAGAAGAGGGTCTGATCGATATCCTGCAGGTCACAGAGATATTGATACTTCTCCAGAGGCGACACTCGTTGCTCAAGCTGATGCAGCGCTCGCTGGAGTTGCGTGTCGAGACTCTCGACGCATTCGGGCACAAGGCCTTCCAATCCACCGGCGGCCCGCTCCGATTCGGAGAAAGCTGTGAATTTATTCCGGTGCGGATTGCGGATCAGATCGACGCCGCGTTGCCTGGTGGTCATGGAATCCTCTCACCTTCGCGGGCGGACAGACTCATTCCCCTGCAGTCCCAAGTATGCCGAATTCATCCTCAAAGAGCTAAGCTTGTGGCGTCCAGGTGAGGAGGCGGAGCGGTTCCTTCCGCCATTCAACGCACTTTGCAAGTACCGCCATATCGCAAGATAATTGACTTCGGAGGGGAGCAGACATGTACCGCAGACTCATCACTTGTGCCGCAGTCGCCGCATCGATGGCTCTAACCTTAGGCCTCGAAGGATATGCGAGAGCGCAGATTGCTCCGGGAGTCATCGACGAGGGACACGCTCTCTACATGAGCGACTGCGCGGCGTGTCACGGCAAAGAGGGAAAGGGCGACGGACCTGTAGCCGCGTTTCTAACAGTGAAGGCTCCCGATCTAACCGGGCTGGCGGCGCGAAACGGAGGCAAATTCAACTACTGGAAGGTCTACAAAACCGTTGACGGAACGCAGATGCCTCGGGCTCATGGCGACAGCGAGATGCCCGTATGGGGTAAGAAGCTTACCGGCGAGTACGGGACGCCCGGCGCGCACTCGCAAATGTTGTCCCTGGTTTTCTACCTCGAGTCGATACAAAAGAAATAGCGACGCGGCTCGTGGCGAAGCAGGAATTCAAATCGGGTGACCCGTTTGTTGTCACTGCTGAGAAGATCGCCAGCTTCTGCGACGCGGTAGGCGACGACAATCCGCTTTATCTCGATCCGGTCGCGGCCGCCGCCGGTCCGTATGGCGCGATCGTCGCGCCGCCCGCATTGGTCGCCTCGTTTCGATATATCGATGATGTCCTCGACGATCTCCCGTTCGTGACACGCGGCGGACTGATGGCGGGACTGGATATCGAAATCCTTGCGCCGATTCGCGCCGGCGATTCGATAAGCGTGAAATCCGAATTCAAAGAGTCGTACGAAAAGACCGGCCGGACCGGGACGATGACATTTACTGTGGTTCGTTCGACGCTTCTAAATCAGCGCGACGAGATCGTTGCGAACGTCGATCATCGCATGATGAGGCGCACCGCGTGAGGGAACCACCGCTGAAGTAAGCGCCGTCGGGAGTTATTTCTCCTCAAGAGCCCAAGCCCGAATCAGATGGTGCGCGATTGCAATTGACGGCGGCACTCGCACGCCGTCGATCTCTTTTCCTTCGATCAGTCTGCGTGCGGCGCCTCGCTCGATCCATCGAACTTCCGCCAGCTCGCTCTCGTCGGGCTTTGCGTCGCGACTCTCAGCCTTCGCGAAACATCCGATCATGAGCGACGAGGGAAACGGCCACGGCTGTGTCGCGTAATACGTCACGTCTCCGACTTTAACTGACGCTTCCTCCCATAACTCGCGTCGCACCGCCTCCTCGATCGTTTCTCCCGGCTCCATGAACCCCGCGAGCGCCGAGAACATCCCGGGCGGAAACTGCTTGCCGCGTCCCACCAGGCACTCGTCGCCAAACGTCGCAAGCATGATGACGACAGGATCGACGCGCGGAAAATGCTCGCTTTTGCACTTGCCGCACAGCCGGCGGTACCCGGCGTCCATCAGGTCCGTTTGCGTGCCGCAGCGCGGACAGAATCCGTGACGCTGATGCCAATCGATGAGAGCCTTTGCCTGAGCGATGATTCCCGAATCTTTTATCGTGACCATCGAGGCGGCAACTCGCGCGTCCCGAAAGTAGCCCAGTCCCGCCAGCGGCGCCGATTTCGACGGATCCTCCTGCGCCGGGATATCCAAAGCGAAAACCGCACGATCGCCGTCAAGCCCCAGAAAAACGCATATAGCATTGGTGTCCGCGAGTGATTCCACGATTTCCGGGCGCAGCATCGCGAGTTCCGCGCCGCTCGATTTGCCTTCGCGCAGAAAGGGTTCGAGACGCCACATCGGGAGAACGAGCGATGATGGATGGCGGCGCCTGGGTTCGATCCATTTGGCGTCGACGCGTTTTTCGCTTACGCGATCAAGAGGATTTCCGGCAAAAGGAATCATACAGCATCTCCCGGCCATAGCGACTCGATTCAAGCGCATCGGATTCACGCGAAGTTCGCGGTTCATCATAGCCGACCAAGTGCTCCCGTGGCATCATAAATGACCAATGGCTCATCCGCGGATGTACGATAATTCCAATCCTCTGATCGGCCGCCTTCGCGAGATTTGTCTGGCGCTGCCACGCGCGGTCGAGAAGGAAGCATGGGGCGAATGCACGTTCCGAGTCGAGGGCGGAACGATGTTCGCGATGACCGACAACAATCATCATCGCAGCGGCCATGTCGCCGTGTGGGTGAAGGCGCCTCCGACGATTCAGGAGGTTCTTGTCCGTTCGGCGCCCGATAGGTTCTTCAAACCTCCGTACCTGGGTCACAAAGGATGGGTTGGCGTGCGTCTCACACGGAAATCCGATTGGGAACAGCTCGCGGGAATCCTACGGGACGGCTATCTGATGTCTGCGCCG
>DASPQU010000316.1:0-2888 GCA_035624805.1 Binataceae bacterium (SeqCode)
CGCAAGCGCTCCGACGCCCAGCGTCGGCGCCGCAAAGAGCAGCGCCGCCGTCGCGCCTCCGCTCTTTAGAAACTCTCCGAAAACATCAGAATCTGATTCGAGCCGTTCGGTCGGACGGATTCGCGCCGGCGATCCACGACAATCGCGACGCGGCGATCCGTTTCGCGCGCGAAATCAACTGCGACGCTGCGCCCTGATTTGGCGCGCCAGCGTGAAATACGAGAACGCAGCAGCGCCGAGAAATATCAGATCGCGGCCGAAATCGATCCACATCCGAGCCCGTGTTGGGGGACCGAACCCGAAGCATCCGCAATCCACCGTGATCCCGCGAGCCAGCGCTGAACCGATCGCGACCGTATAAGCGGCGACCGCGAGCAGAATCGCGAGCGCGGCGACGCGCCGCCACCATCCGACGATCAACAGCACGCCCGCGGTTATTTCGAACACGGGCAATCCGAGCGCTATTGGGTTTATGAGAATAACGGGCAGAATTCCGAAGGCGGCGATACTGTCCGCCATCGCCTGCGGATTTTCGACTTTGACAGATCCCGCGTAAACGAAAATTGCTCCGAGCAGGAGGAATATGCCGTGTCGCCAGTGTGTCTTCAGATATCCGCTCATGAACTCACTTCTTCGCCGTTTCCGTCGGCAATCCCGCCTGCGTCCACTCGTCCCAGCCGCCAGCGAAGACTTTCACGTCGCTGAATCCCAGGCTTATCAGCGCCGCCGCGACGAGCCTGCTGTCGCGGCAACTGCCCCCGGTGCAGTAAACGACGATCGGTTTGTCGCGAAACGTATCGAGGCGATCCTTAAGCGCTTGATAATCGTGCGCGAACTCATCGCGGGCGAGATTGAGCGCGCCGGGAACGTGTGCCTGTTCGTAAAACGAGGCCGAGCGCGCGTCGAGGATGAGTGCACTTGCGTTCTCAACCTGTTTGCGAAACTCCGCCAACTCGATCGTGGGCACTTCCGACGGATAAATCGGAGGAGTATCCACGAGTCTGCTCAATTCCGCCGAGAGCCTCTGCTCGGGAGATTGATAAATCAGCGCCATCGGCCGTCCGCTCACTCGATTAAGCGCGGCGCTCGCCAGCATCGAGATTGCGAAGATAGCGGCAACCCCGCCGAGGTCTCGCACAAACATCAGAGCGGTCCCTAGCGTCGCCGACGGCAAACGCGGGGAGCGACCCACGGAATGCGGCGCTGCAACGTCCATATTTCCCGGCGCGTCGATCAGTGCGCGAATTTGGAGGGGTTCTCGGTAAACGCCGAAACCTCCGACGGATCGCAGAAATAGTAGCGCTTGCCTGCGTACTCCACGACCGGCGTCGACGATTTGACCGTCATCGCCATCTTGCACACCGCGCAATTGGTTTTCATCCCGACGTCCGTTTTCGGCACTTCCTTCAGGACTTTCACACTCTGCTGGCTTGCGGCGGGCTGATCTGCGCATTGCGCCTGCCGGCTGCCAATCGAGACGAAACCGATAACCAGCACAAGCATGACGGCTGTTGCGATTTTCCTCATCTTACTTTTCCTCCGAGTCATCCGATTCGCTTTTGGTTTTTGTTGAGCATGTGCGCGCGCACCAGGTGCAGCAGTTTTGTCAAAGCTCGACTGTCGAGTATATGCCCGGGCTCGCATTCATCGTGGACGTGACGCCGTTAGCGTCGCCATCAGCGAGGCGCGATCACGCTGCCGCTGTCCCTCGCTCTGATACTCGTTGATATCCCGCGACGAGATCTCATCGTCGCTCAGGCCGCGCTTTTCGATCGTTGGCGCTGTAATTGCGGAGCATCCCGCAAGCGCCAAAAGGAACGTGATGCATAGCATCTTCGTCGCTCTGGTCTGAGCATCGTTGATTCTGCCCCGCCGAATCATGGTTTTGCCGTCGAGCTCGGAACGGTCGGCGTCGAGGTTTCCTGCTTTTGCGCCAACAGGGGGAGGACAACAGCCGACAGATCTTTTTCCGTGAGCACAGTATGATCGGGCTTTATAAGCTCGCGCACTGTCGAATCGCGATCTATCACAATGGTTTCGGGTAGCGCGGCGGGTCTACCAAACCCGTCGCTTGTCGCGTCCTCCAGAATTGCAGCCGGATACACATACGGCAGCATCGCCTCCGCGACATCGGACCGCTTGCGGGATTTATCCATACTCAGGCCGATCACCTCGACGCCACGATCATGAAAATTACGATAGAAGGCATCGATCGCTGGCATCTCCTTCCGACAAGGCGGACACCACGTCGCCCAAAAATTGATCACTACCACCTTGCCGCGCATCGCGCTTAAGTCGAATGTCTGACCTCCGAGCTCCTTGACGACCAAAGACGGCGCAGGCGCTCCAACGCCCGCGCCTGCCCAGCCAAGATCGCGCAGACCGGCGAACACTGCGATCGCGATGGCAATCACAACGCGCGGTCGAAGCTCTGACCGTCGCAAACCGTGCCCTCCCTTAAAAGTCGTAACTCACGATGGTTTTGAGCATAAAGGGCGCGGTCAACTGGTTGCCCCTCATGTTCTGGAAAAACGGCACCTCGACGTCCTGGTAAAAGCGGACACCCCAGAACTTGATTTCTGCTCCGGGAGCGATGAGCAACCGTGTGTACCCGCTGTCCGTGGGGTCCGACACCTGACCTTCGTCGCGCGTCCTGTCAGACCACAGCACCGAGACCATCGGTGCGAGTTCCTTAAGTGGACCGACCAACCCGAAGTCGTAGTAAATTCCGGCCGCTCCGTCGAATTCCCGTCCTGGCGTGTAGTTCGCCTGCTCCCACAACGGCAGGTCGTAATTGGCCTGCAAGAACCAGTTGAACGGGCGATCGCTGAAAGTCAACGGAATGCTTCCAAGTTTGGTCGGAAAGGTCCCGAGATGATAAGCACCGA
>DASPQU010000317.1:0-2078 GCA_035624805.1 Binataceae bacterium (SeqCode)
GAGGGCATGTCGGGCATCTCCACCCGGTTCATCATGAAAGCGCTCGACAATGCGCTGTCGGACAACGTCACCGGCAACTGCATCAATCCGATCAACGTGCGCGAGGCGCTGATCCAGATGACCAAGGAGGCCGACCTCCCCGACGATACGCGCAAGCAGTATCTCGAATTCCTGCAGGACACCCTGCACAAGGAATATCTGGAGATGCTCGAGAAGGAGATCACTCGCGCGTTCGTCTATTCGTATCAGGAGCAGGCGGAATCGCTGTTCCAGAACTATCTCGATCACGCCGAGGCCTACGTCAACAAGACCAAGGTTCGCGATCGCAACACGAAGGAAGAACTCTCGCCCGACGAGGGATTCCTCAAATCGATCGAGGAGCAAATCGCGATTATCGGGTCGGCGGCCGACGGCTTCCGTCAGGAAGTGATCGCCTATCTTTGGGCGTCGTCGCGACGCGGCGAGAAAATAAGCTACCGCAGTTATGAGCCGCTCAAAGAGGCGATCGAGAAGAAGCTGATGACCTCGGTTCGCGACATTTCGCGTATCATCACCAAAGCGCGTACGCGCGACGAGGATCAGAGCGACAAGTACAACGCGATGGTCAAGAATCTGCTGGAAAACGGATACTGCGAATCGTGCGTCGACGTCGTGCTGAAATACGCCGCGAACAATCTGTGGAAGGATTGACGGTATCGCCGGCGCAAGTCCCGCAATAGGTTCTTCGCACTACGAGGTGGCGAGCGGTGGAAGAATGCAAACGATGGTTTGATCTGGCTGCCGCTCGCGACGAACTCGACCGCGCACTCGGCGCGCGGCGTGAGGCGCTTGCCGACTGGCAGCGTATCGCTCTGGATTGGAATCCGGTTGCGAGCCCGATGCCCCGATGGGTCGAGAGCCGACTGATGGCTTGGAGCGCAGCGCGCGATCCCAGCAATCCTCCAATCGCAAATGCAAAATTACCAAACGAACCCAAATGAGCAGTCGACTTTCCTGCCGCCGCGAGCGCAAATTTACCAAACGAACCCAAATGAGCAGCCGGTGTTCAGGGGCGATCAACCGGCAAATATCGATGCCAAAAGCCGCTCAGATGCTCACCTTTTCTGAAAAATGGCCGCCCGCACACGCTAACACTGACAGGTAACGCCAATGGCGACCGACACTATATTCCGCGAATTCCGCCCTTCGGACGCTGAGCGCTCCGATCGTTCCGCCGGCGACCGGCTGCGCCATCGGCAGAAAGTCCGCGAGTCCATCCGGGAAAACATCGCCGACATAATCGCCGAGGAGTCAATCATCGGCAAAGACAAGGACCGCGTCATCAAGGTCCCCATCCGCGGCATCAAGGAATATCGCTTCGTTTACGGCGAGAATGCCGGCGGCGCCGGCCAGGGCAATGGCAACACCCAGCCGGGCCAGGTCGTGGGAAAAGCCGGTGAGCGGGAGGGACAGGGCGACGATAGAGCGGGGGACCGCCCGGGCGTCGATTACTACGAGACGGATGTCACCCTCGACGAGCTCATCGAAATTATGTTCGAGGATTTGGAGCTTCCGAATCTCGAGCGCAAGGCTTTGCGCGAGGTGATTTCGGATGAGGCGATTAGGCGCAAGGGCTATCGTCACGTCGGAATCCGGGTGCGGCTCGACAAGCGCCGCACCGCGCGCCAGCGCGTGATGCGCAAGCTCGCGACCGAGCGGTCGCGCGGCACGCAGATGCCCGCGATATCGGTTGAACCCCCGGAAGTCGAAGCGTACGACGAAAGCGATTCGCTGGAACAATTCTCTCCTACGCCGACTCCCAGTGTCCCGGGCGTTCGCAGACGCCGCTTCCCGTTTCATCAGGACGACCTTCGTTACAAGCACATCGAGTCCGACATCCGCGAGGAATCCAACGCCGTGGTGATGTGTATCATGGATACGTCGGGGTCGATGGACACGATGAAAAAGTATCTGGCGCGCAGCTTCTTTTTCCTGCTCTACCAGTTTATTTCCACGCGCTATCAAAACGTCGAGATCGTCTTTATCGCGCACCATACCGAGGCGCGCGAGGTCACCGAGGAAGAGTTCTTCCACAAGGG
>DASPQU010000318.1:0-4306 GCA_035624805.1 Binataceae bacterium (SeqCode)
CGGCGTTCGTGGGCGACAGCGAGGCTGACCTGCGAGCTGCCGGGGCGATGCACGTGCGCTTCTTCGCCGTCGCCCACAACGACGCTTCGCGCGAGAAACTTGTCCGGGCGGGCGCTCCTGCGGTGTTCGCATCGCCATCCGAATTGGCGCTACATCTTGGCCTTGAGATTACGGCCCCGACGGCGGCACTCTGAATCCGATCCGGGGAGCGCGCGATGGCGTCAATCGAAATCGTGAATCCTGCGATGCTTAAGCTGGGCCTCGCGTTCGACGGCGTGAGTATCGAGTCGCTGCACGGGGGCCACGTTGAGTTCGCTCTGGAGGATGAGAGCTTCGCGCGCGCAAGAATCGATCGGGATTCACCCTATCGATTCACGAGCCGCGGCGAAGAGGGTGTGATAGTTCACGACGGCCGTGCGGAACATCCGGCACGGATAGTTGGCCCTCCCGAGTTTTCTTCTCAGATCAATGCGCGCGGAGTCCCGCTCGGTTCGATCATTCACGTGCGCGGACTTTACGCCACCGTCGCGTTGGGCGGCGGATGCGGAACCATCTCGCTCGGACGCGCATGCGCGATATGCCGCGGACGCGAACTTACCGAGCACGCGGGCGAATGGTGGCCGGTCGACGAAGTGGTGGAGGCGCTCAGAAGCGCGTTCGAGGACGGCGCGGCGGAGTTCATCTTCTTCAACGCCGGCTATGTACCCGGCGAGGACGCGGGCGTCGAGCGCGTGCGACCGTACGTCGCGGCCGCTCATCGATATTTCGATGCGACGGTTTGCGTCGCGATGCATCCGCCGGCGACGACGCGCGCGATCGACCTCGCATACGCCATGGGCGTCGACGCCATCTGCTACAGCGCAGAAGCGGCGGATTTCGGATCGCTCGAGAAGTATTTTCCCGGGCGCGCGAAGTTTTTCGGGCCGGATCGTTATTTCGCCGCGCTCGAGCACGCGGCGCGGATTTTTCCTCGCGGCGCGGTTTGGTCGGAACTCGCCCTCGATATCTCAGAAACCGAGAGTCTCGACGAAAGTATCCGCCTGCTCACCTCGATAGGCGTGACTCCTCTCCTCGGCGTTTCCGGTCTGGGCGATCGAAAACCCGCCGTCACAGACCTGAACAAGCTTGGCGCGGCACTCTTCGAGCGTGCGCACGCGACGGGAATCAACATGAGCTGGACGCGCGACATGTCCACGGCACTGACGCCTCTCGAAGCGCGCCATTTCGTGCCCGACGCGCCGCAACTTCCCGTCCTCATTCATCAGCTGAGCCGCAATCGTCTCGGCGCGATGGCGACGCGGTCGCTCGCGCGTCTGCGCCGGCGTCTTCGAGTTCGCCGCGTGAGCGCCTCGTTCGATTCCTCCCATCTGTGAACGCCGACGAAAAAGAGCGAACGGCACCCGCGAGGAGATCTCTCGGACTCGGACACGAATTCGAAGAGATCGTCGTCGATACGCGACCGCTCGCGGTCGTGCTGCTCTCTCGCAGCGTACGTCCGTTCATTCTGATTCTCGGGCTGGCGGCCTTTGCAATAATCGGTCGCGCCGCGCCGCCGCATGGACTCACCGAAGTCGGCGAGCGCGCGCTCGGCGTTTTTGCGCTCGCGGTGATCTACTGGGCGACGGGCGTGATCCCGCTGATGGTCACGAGCCTGTTCGTGATCGTATTGCTTGGCGTCTCGGGCGTGATGCCGGCGCGCACCGCGTTCTCGCTGTTCGGCAACGAAGCGATATTTTTCGTGCTCGCCGCATTTATGCTCGCTGCCGCCGTCAATCGTCGCGGACTCGGACGGCGAATCGCGCTGGTGGTATTCGGACGATTCGGCAGCACGCCGCGCGGACTGGTGCGATCGATATATATGCTGAGCGCGTTGATGTCGTTCGTGATCCCTGAACACGCCGCCGCCGCGACGATTTTTCCGATCGTGCTGGATCTCGCGCGCACGATGGATCTGAAGCCCGGGCGCTCACGATATGGCACCGCGTTATTCCTCGCGATGGCGTGGGGCGTAAACATCGGAGGCATCGCGACGCTGCTCGGTGGAGCGCGCGGTCCGCTCGCCTTGGGAATCCTTTCGGAAGCGACCGGAGGCAGCATCTCGTTTCTTCAATGGTCGACTGCGACGATTCCGCTGGTGATCTTGCTGCTCTTCGCAGGATATCTGGTGCTTGTCTCATGGTATCCGTGCGACCTTGAGTCCGTGGCGCAAAGCGCCCGCGAGCTGGCGAATCGCCGGGCGGAACTGGGCTTGATGACGGCCTCGGAATGGATGGTCGCGATCATTCTCGGACTGACCGTTCTCGCGTGGCTGACCGGGAGCGATCGCTACGGTTACGCGGGTATCGCGATCCTTGCGGTCGTGGCGCTGTTCGTCTTCGATCTGCTCACGTGGCGCGAGGTCGAGGAATACGTCAACTGGGGAATCATCCTGATGTACGGCGGAGCGATCGCATTGGGCGCCGCGCTTCAACGTACGGGAGCGGCCGCGTTTATCGCCGGTGCGACGCTCGGACGCACCAGCTCGACAGTTTTGATGCTCGCGATTTTGACGCTCGCGGCGGGCGTGCTTGGCGAGATGCTGAGCCATTCTGCAGTGGTCGCGGCGCTCGTGCCGGTCGCGCTCGGTGTGGCGCGCCAACTCGGGCTCGACCCCTCATCGATGACGCTGGCGGTCGCGATTCCTGCGGGGCTGACGTTCATTCTCCCTGTTGGGACGCCGTCGATCGCACTGGCATACTCGGGCGGTTTCATGAAGACCCGCGATTTGCTAATTCCCGGCGCGATAATGATCCTGATCGCGTGGATCGGAATGAATCTCTGCGTCCACTTCTACTGGCCGCTGCTCGGCTTGGGCGTCGGCTCGCTGGCTAAACCCTGACCCGCTTCCAAGATGCTAATGTAGCGCTCTTGTTCCGAGTTCCGATATTAAATAACTTAAACGATTATTTAACTCATCTATTTGGAGCTGTATTTACCTTCCATGAGCAACGGTTTCACTTTGTGGTTCACGGGTATGTCCGGGGCGGGGAAATCCACCCTTGCGAATCTGGTCGCCGACGAGCTTCGCAAGCGCGGCCATCGCGTCGAACTGCTCGACGGCGATGAAGTTCGCACCCATCTTTCGAAAGGTCTCGGATTCTCCAAAGAGGATCGCGACACCAACATCCGTCGTATCGGATACGTATGCAAACTGCTGTCGCGCAACGGCGTCGTCGCCATTTCGGCGGCGATCTCGCCCTATCGCGACGTACGCGACGAATTGCGCCGCGAGCACGACAAATTCTTCGAGGTTTACGTTCGGTGCCCGCTCGATGCGCTCGTCGAACGCGACGTAAAAGGGCTGTACAAAAAAGCTCTCGCGGGCGAGATCAAGAATTTCACCGGAGTATCCGATCCTTACGAGGAACCGCTCAATCCCGAGCTCGTGATCGAGTCGCATCGCGAATCCGTCGACGAAAGCGTGAGCAAACTGCTCCAGCGCCTCGAGGCAGCCGGTTTGATCAGCAACAACGGGAGCCGGCGATGAGCGCTCCGCTTGAGCGCGATCCGATAACCGCTCACGGCGGCGGCGAGCTTCACGATCTGAAAGCGCCCGCGACCGAGCGCACCGCACTCGCATCGCACGCCGAGCGTCTGCGCGTGATCGCGCTTAACGCGCGCGAGCTTTCCGATCTCGAGATGCTCGCGTCGGGCGCTTTCACTCCGCTGGCCGGATTCATGGGCGAGGCGGACTACATCCGCTCGCGCGACGATATGCGTCTCTCGTCGGGCGTGCCGTGGTCGATTCCGATCACACTCGGCGTCGACGAAGCCACGGCCAAATCGATCAAGCCCAACACAGAGTTGGCGCTCGCGGCCGAGAATGGTCGCCGCCTCGCGGTGATGAAGGTCACGGACGTGTACTCGGTCGATCGCGTGCTCGAAGCGGAAGCGGTTTTCGGCGTCGCCGAGGATGCCCATCCGGGCGCGAAGAACGTCACGTCGTCACCGTCGTACTGTCTCGGCGGTCCGCTCACGCTTTTCGAAGATGTGCCGAACCGCACCTTCATGGAATATCGCCTGGAGCCGCGTCAGACGCGCGCCGCATTTCGCGAGCGCGGATGGCGCAAGATCGTGGCGTTCCAGACGCGAAATCCGACCCATCGCGCGCACGAGTACATCCAGAAAAGCGCGCTCGAAGTCTGCGACGGATTGCTGCTGCATCCTCTGGTTGGCGAGACCAAGGGCGATGACGTTCCCGCCGCAGTGCGGATGGAGACCTACAAAATCCTGATCGATCTCTACTATCCGAAAAATCGCGTGATGC
>DASPQU010000319.1:0-2060 GCA_035624805.1 Binataceae bacterium (SeqCode)
CGTGGGCACTGTCACCTTCGGCAGGTTTTCCGACACGCGCGCATACGTCGACAGGCCCGACCACGTCGACAGCCACGCGTCCGGAGTCATCACGCGACCGAGTCCGAACACGACATAGTTCGCGAGATCCGGACGCGGCGAGATTATCGATCCCACCGCACGCTCCGACGGATCGAGAGACAGATCGAGATAATTGGGATTCGCCTGCGTGCGATAGACGACCATCATCCGCGGCGCCATCGCGCGACGTTCGATGTAATGCCGATCGTCAGCCGAGCGAGATTTGAAATCGTTCGCGCGCATCACCGATCGCGCCATATCGCTCTCGGCAATATGGCGGCGCGCGATCGTGTCGAGCCTCGCAACACGCGCGCGCTGCCCCATCCGGTAGCGCGCGAGAAACTCGCTCGAATAACTGCTCTCGGCGGGGGGCGTCTTGAAACCGTTGCGCTCGTCGTACATGTCGAGATCGCGATCGACGGCGTAGGGGTCGCTCTCGTCGACCACTGCCGCGTCAAGGCATGACATCAGCACGATGCCCTGGCCGGGATGCGCGGCGAGCATGATGAATCCGTCGGCGGTGGGAAAATCGAATTTGCGCAGATCGGGCGGACCGCCTCCCGGCGGCGCTGCGACGCGATCCGCCGCGGGCGTACGCGCCTGTGCTTCGTAATACGAAAAGAGCGATCCGCCGCCCGAATTGCCGAGCATCACGACATGCTCAAAACCTTCCTCCTCGCGCAGGAATTTGATTCCAGCCGCGATGTCGAGCAGCAGGTTTTCGTGAAGCATCGTCGCGTCGTTGTTCAGATATCGAGTGTTCAGCGCAAACGCGGCAAAGCCCGCATCAACCCAGAACGGAATCGAATAATGATGGCCGAAATCGACGCGCGGATGCGCCATGATGACGCAAGTTTTCGGCTTGCGATCCGGCGGCATCCAGAGGATGCCGCGTGATTTTCCCAGGTCCTGCGCGTAGAGTTGCACATTCCTCTGGCAGGCGTTGGGATCGATCTCGGCGAAATCGACCGGATACCGCATCCGGTAATCCTCAGGCGCTTTGGGCATATGGCGGCCTCCTCGCGACTATCGCTCACTAGCACAAATCGCGTTCGATCGGGGACAGATCAACGCACTGTAAGACGATGATGCGCGAGGTTTGCGTCTCTGTCATTGTGATCGGATACACTTCACACGATGACGCGGCACATGGGCGCGTCAATCGAACGACGGACACAACGACGAGATGAAAACCGGAATAATCGGGGCGCGCGGCGCCGGCAAATCGACAGTATTCCAGGCGCTGACCGGACTTGCTCCGATTCCGGGAGCGGTAGAAGGGAAAGCGCGAGCACGGCCGGGACAGATCAAGGTTGCGGACCCGCGCCTAGATTTTCTCGAGGTAACTTACGGTTCGAAAAAGAAGGTGCCGGTTGAGTTAACCGTGTTCGATTTCGCGCCGAATCCGAAAGAGCAGAAGGAAGGCGCGGCGCTCGATCCGAGTCTGTTGCCGCTGGTGCGCGATCTCGACGCGCTACTGATTGTAGTTCCGCAGTTCGGCGGCAATCAGAAAGAACTTGTGCCCGCGATGGAGAGTATCGAGGGCGAGCTCACGTTCGCCGACTTCGATCAGATCGAACGGCGGCTCGAGCGCCTCAAGAAGGAGAAGAGTCCAAGCGAGTTCGAGCGCTCCGCGCTGGAACGGTATCTCAAATGGCTGGAGGAGGGCAGGGCGCTGCGCACGATGGAGATGACGGCGCAGGAGATCCAGGCGTTTTCGAGTTTCGGATTTCTGTCGCGCAAGCCGGCGCTGGTGGTCATCAACTGCGAGATGGAACGAGCGGCGGCGGAAATCACCGAGGCGGAGCACGAGGCATTGCGAGCCCGTGGTCTCGAGGTTTTCAGGCTCGCTGCTTCATTCGAATCGGAATTGTGGGAACTCGACGCGGCAGGTCAGAACGAGATGCTTGAGGCAGCCGGCCTCGAGGCTCCTGCGCGCGATCGCCTGATCAGCGCGCTCTACAACCATCTGGGACTGATGACGTTCTACACCGCCGGCG
>DASPQU010000320.1:0-2073 GCA_035624805.1 Binataceae bacterium (SeqCode)
AGATCGATCCGAAGTCGGATTGGCGTTCTGGCAGTCTTCTAGCGCGAGATGCACCCGCGACGCTTCTTCCTCAAGTTCGCGATAAAGCGCCGCGGCGTTTGCCAGGGTCCGCGCCTGTGCGATTTGTTCCATCTGACTGCACAGCGCCAGCAGCTTATTCGCGCCGAAATTCCCGCAACTGCCTCTTAGCGCGTGCGCAACTCGTCCGAGCGCAGCCGCATCGCCCTTGTCGATTGCGGATTTCATCGCTTCAACGCGCTCCGTCAGGTCGTTAAGAAACATCGAGATCAACTTTTGCAGGAATTGCTCGCCCTCCGAGTCGATGGCGCGCAGGGCAGCAAGCGCGGCCGGATCGATACTTTCTTTGTATGACGCTGACGAAGCGCGCGGCGTCGTCGCGGGCGGATTCACGGGCCTCAACGTGACAACTTCCCGCAATCCCTCTTTGCCGGTCGAACGAGGTGCTTTGAGCCTCGGCTCGATGATCCATTTCTCAATTGCGGCGCTTAGCTGTCCAAGCAGCACCGGCTTGCCGAGGTAATCGTTCATGCCGGCGGCCAGACACTTCTCGCGATCGCCGGGAAGTACGTGCGCGGTCACGCCGATAATCGGAATATCGGCAATTCCTCCATCGCGGTTTCGGATGCGGCGAGTCGCCTCGTAACCGTCGAGTTCCGGCATTTGGCAGTCCATCAGAACCAGATCGTAGGCGCCGCCGTTCAACGCGGTTATCGCTTCGCAGCCGTTGGCGACTGCGCGAGCCTGATAACCGAGCTTTTGCAGCATCTTCATGATGACGCGCTGATTGAGCGGATTGTCTTCAGCGACGAGGATGTTGGCGGCGGGCTGCGCCGCGTCACCGTCGTGAATCGGCTTTCGCGCAATCCGACCGTCTGCGCTGTCGAGTAACTGATATCTTTCACTCATCCGCGCCGCCGCGGCCATCGACAGTTGGGCGACCAATTCGCTTTGCTTGACGGGCTTCGCCAGCCATCCGTTGATTCCGATCGCAGCCAATTCGTAGCCATCGGGGCGCCGTCCCAGCTGACCCATAGCGATAATTCTTGCTCTGTGCCGGGATCCGTTTTCTCCCTTGCGAATGGTCGGCGCAGGATCGCTTGCCGAACGGGAGTAATCGATGAGAACGGCGTCGAACTGAGCGGGGTCGAAATCGCCGTTGGAAACCGACGACGCATCTTCATCTTCGATCGACGCAGAGACACCCCACGCTGCGAGCTGTTCCGCGATTGCGGCCGCACTCTGCGTCGCGACGCCCGAAAGCATCACACGCAATCCCCTCAGCCGCTCGCGATTGTCGACACTGTCGCTTCCCTTGCGCAGCGGGATCGAGAAGCGAAACGTGGAGCCGACGCCAACCTCGCTGTCGAAACCGATCGCACCGCCCATCGCCTCAACGATGTTGGCGGAAATGGCGAGGCCAAGGCCTGCGCCGCCGTAACGACGCGTAATCGAGGTGTCTCCCTGCACGAACGGCCGAAACAGCTTCGTTCGGACCTCGGGCGCAATTCCGATTCCGGTGTCCGAAACGCTGAACTCGACCATCTCACGAAGGGCGTCGTCGCGACGCAGCCGAACTCGTACGATCACCCCGCCCGAAGCCGTAAATTTCACGGCGTTGCCGATCAGATTGACCAGCACCTGACGCAGGCGCGAGGGATCGCCGATCAGGCGCACCGGAACGTCGGCGGCGACAACGGTATCGATGGAGAGGTCCTTGCTGAATGCCTGCTCGGCCAGAATATCGGCGGCGCTCTCGATAAGATCGGTGAGCGAAAATTCCACTTCCTCGAGAATCATCTTGCCGGCGGTGATTTTCGAGAAATCGAACACGTCGTTCACGATCGCGAGAAGCGCGCGGGCGCTCGCGACCACCATCTCCGCGCATTCGCGCTGCTCGACGTTCAATTTCGCGTCCAGCAAGAGCGCGCTCATCCCGATTATCGCGTTGAGGGGAGTCCGTATTTCGTGGCTCATGTTGGCCAGAAACTCGGACTTCTGCCGCGCCGATTCCAACGCCGCGTCGCGCGCCCGCCGAAGCATCGCCGCCTCGCG
>DASPQU010000321.1:0-3517 GCA_035624805.1 Binataceae bacterium (SeqCode)
GACGCGATCGATTGTCGATGCGCTCAGATTTTCGCGCCCGACCAGTTCGTTCATCGTGCGCTTCAGATCCGCGTTGGATATCACAATCGGAGCCCGCACGATTCGCCGCCCCAGATGACGATTGGAAAACTCGACGCCTTCGACAACTCCGTCGTGCGCGATGATCCGCTCGACATGTGAGCGCAACATGATCGTTCCGCCTCTGCGTTCGATCTCTTCGGCAAGGCGATCCGCGATCACCTGTCCTCCGCCCTTCGGATAGTACGCCCCCTTTAGATAGTGAAGCGCGATCCCCCCGCCGATCAGCGCCGAGGCGCGGCTGGGTGGAAGACCGTAGTCGCCGTTTTGCGCCGCGAGAACCGCCTTGAGCCGGATGTCGGTCGTGCACGAATCGAGAAGCTCGCCGAAGGTCTTGTTTGACAATCGCAAAACGGAGGTGATTCGCGGCAGCGTCAGCAGCGCCGAAACCGGATTCGATGACATGCCCATCGCGATATCGAGCTGGCGGAGAAACGCGATGTATCGGTCGATTCCGCGCCGCTCGGCCGGAAACTGCGCGCACAAGCGATCGCGAAAGAGATCGATTCCGCGCGGCACTTTGAACGTGAAGTCCGGAAAAACCAGCGTATCATAGCCGTCGGGGTCAAGCTCCTCGAATTCGATATCGCCGACTCCGGCCGCGCGCAGAATTCGCGTGAGCATCCCGTCTTTGCTGCACTCGCCGATGTAATGAACTCCGACGTCGAACTCGTAGCCGCGCCGGCGAAAAATCGTCGCGTTGCCTCCCGCCACGTAATGCTGATCGAGGACGAGGACCTTGCGCCCCTCGTGCGCGAGCAACGCCGCGGCGGTCAGCCCTCCAAGACCGGCGCCGACCACGATTGCATCGAAGGAATCATCGTTGAGCACTCTGAACCGGTCGCGCATCTGAGAGACTCCTCTTCCATTTCGATGCTAACATCGTTAACATTTGAAGTTGACGATGTCAACATCAATGCGTAACCTCCTGAAACGGATTATGGCCACGCCGGGTTCTAATCGCGCCAAACGATCTTCTTCGCCGAAGCGCCCGATACGCGGGTATCATCATGGAAACCTGCGCCGCGCGCTGCTCGATGCCGCCGCGAAAATACTCGAAGCGAACGACGCCGGAGAGCTTGGTCTGCGCGCCGTCGCGCGAATGGCGGGCGTGTCGCAGGCCGCACCGTATCGTCATTTCGCAGACAAGCAGGCGCTGCTAGCGGCGGTCGCAGAGGAGGGCTTTCGTACGATGAGCGAGGCGATGCGCCACGCGGCGGCGTCTGCTCGCGATCCGGCGGAGCGGTTGCTCGGGCTTGGCGTCGGTTACGTCGAGTTCGCGACAGCGCATCGCGCGCACTTTCGCGTGATGTTCGGGCGAGAGTTGATCGACAAGTCCCAGTTTCCGGACCTGGCCAAGGCTGCGAGCGAGGCGTTCTCAGTCTTGTACGATACGATTCTCGAGTGTCAGCGCGCGGGAGTAACGAGGCGCGACGATCCCGCCGAGCAAGCGTTCGCAGCGTGGTCGATCGTGCACGGGCTCGCGAACCTGATCGTCAACGAACAACTATCGCTCGCGGGAAAATCTCCCGCGACGCTGGCCCTCGACATCACGCGCAACCTCATCGACGGGATGCGCCCACGCTAGCATTGCAGCGTGCGCCGGTCGCGCGAGATTTCATGCGGTCGCTGAATGCGCAGTAACGCCCAAGCTCAACTGCTCCGATCCTTTGATCGCCGCAGGCGCAGCCGATCCACATCGACGATCCTCGCGCGGAGGGAATCCATACTTGGTCCGCAGATGGTCGAACAGCGCGCCAAGTTTCTCATCGTATGTGCGCGGCGCGTAGACGGCTCCCGAGTACATCGCTTCGATTCGCGGGGCTATCTCGGGCAAGCGCTCCTTGACGAATGGGATAAATCGCCGCGCCGCCGCGGGCTTCAGGAATAATGTCCGCCATCCTACGCTGCGCGCGCCGCTATATCGGGCCGTGCGCACGACCGATTCGATCGTCCGCGCATCGTCGGTTAGGCCGGGAATTACAGGCATCAGGAACACGCTGCATCGAATACCCGCGCGAGAAAGCTCGGCAAGCGCCCGCATCCGAAGTTCGGGGCGCGGCGCGCGAGGTTCGAGGATTCGCTGCAAGCGTCGGTTCAGCGTGATGCATGAGAAGTTGACGGAGAGATTCGAGCGCCGATTGATCTCCACCAGCGCATCGAGATCGCGCGTGACGAGCGCCGACTTGGTAGTGATCGAGAGATTTAGCCCCGAGAGTTTCGCGAAAACTTCGAGCATCGAGCGCGTCAGCCCGAAGCGTCGCTCGGCAGGTTGATAGGGGTCGGTCGCGGTGCCGAGCGCGATAGCGTCGGTGCCGATCGGCGTCCTCGACAGCGTGCGCGCAAGCACCTGCGCCGCCATCCGTTTGACGAAGATGCGCCGCTCGAAATCCATCGGATCGCGCATCTCCAGGAACTCGTGCGTGTATCGCGCGTAACAATAGACACATCCAAACTCACATCCTCGATACGGATTGATCGTCCATCGAAACGGCAACAGCGGATTCGAGCATCGATTCAGGATCTGCCGCACCGGCATCTCGTGGAATTCGACCCCGGCGCGGAAATCCTCGGTATCGTCGGGATGGATGTCGAACGCCAGCTCATTTTCGGCAAGGATGGCAGGTCGCATCCATGTAGTTTCGCTTTTACTTCGCTATCGAGTCAAGGGCCCATCATACGACCTGAAACAACTTTGCGTTGTTGTACCATATGCAACATTGACATGTTCGCCACATTGGGCCACTCTTGATAAATATGGCTACGGACGGAATGACAGTTGTAAATGGGAACTTCCAGCGCGTGGGTGAGGTCGCGCTCGACGAACGCAAGCGCATCTCCTTGGCGAAGGTCATCGATCGCGCGAAGAAAATCGTGGGAGACAGGGAGGTGCGCTTCGGGATTTACGTCAACGAAGCCGGCCAGTTCCTGCTGTCGCCCGAGGTGTCAGTGCCGGCGCACGAAATTTGGCTTCTTGAAAATCCGGACGCGTTTGCACGCGTTCAGCGCGGATTGAAGGAAGCTGCGGCTGGCGATCTGCAGGACTTGGGATCTTTCGCCAAGTTTGCGGAAGATGACATAGACTGAAGTTCACTAGAGGCGGCCGGTTGGGTGGGGAAGGTAGCACTGAGGTTCACATCGCAGGCGCAAAAGGATCTCGCTGAGCTCGCGGAGACGCCATCGTTGCAAAAGCGCTTGCGAGCCGTTCGCAAGGCACTGGGGTTGCTGGAAACAAATCAGCGCCACCCAAGTTTACAAACGCATGCTTATCGGTCTCTGTCCGGACCGCGGGGCGAAACAGTTTTCGAGGCCTACGCCGAAAACCGCACACCTGCGGCGTACCGTATCTTTTGGTTTTGGGCGCCAAACAAGGACGAAATCACGGTCGTTGCCATAACTCCGCATCCGTAAATTAACGGGCCCGGCTCAGCAAATCGCG
>DASPQU010000322.1:0-2174 GCA_035624805.1 Binataceae bacterium (SeqCode)
TGGTCCGCAAAGACGGATACGAAATCGAGAAGATCCTCATCACGCACTACCATCAGGACCATCTCGGCGGACGGTTGATGGGACAGAATATCGCGGGCGCCGCCGAGATGCTCTCGAAGGTCGACGCGAAGGTCTATCTCAACAAGCACGAGGCCGAGGGAGCCCGCCGCGTCGCGGGGCTCTCCGAATCCGATATCGTCAAGGTCGAGGCGGGAGACACCGCGAAGGTCGGCGAGCTCGAAATCAAGTTTCTTCATACGCCCGGCCATACTCCCGGCTCGCAATGCTTTCTGTGCGCGGGAAATCTGATCTCGGGCGACACGCTGTTCGTGAATTCGTGCGGACGAGTCGATCTGCCGGGTTCCGATCCCGAGGCGATGTATTACAGCCTCAATCAGACTCTCAAGAGTCTCGACGACTCGACGGTCGTGTATCCCGGGCACGCGTACTCGAACGAGCCGAGCAGCACGATCGGGAAACAGAAGCGTACCAATATGTACATGCGCTTCCCGACGCTGGACGACTTCCTCGACGCGATGGGCTACGCGCGGCGGTGATCACTTCCACAGTGACGAGGCCAACTATGCAGAACCTCTCCCGGATCAGGGAGGCCAATCGAAAGATGGACGCGAAGCCGCGGTTTTCAGCGAATCGCACGACAACGGAGTGCGCGAAAATCTGTGAAAAAGGGTCGGAGCAATCTGTTGCTCCGGGTGAGGGTCACCGTGCAGCGCGCATCGGTTGCGCGCGATTACTTGAGTCGCGCGCCGCTACTTCGCGACGCGCTGAAAGCGGACCCTCACCCGGCGCTTCGCGCCGCCCTCTCCCCGACGGGGCGAGGGCTCCTGCGCAACGGGCCTGCTGGCGCCATGCCCGATAAATCCAAAGCGCGCGCTGAAATCGAAAAGCTCCGCGAGGAACTCGACCGTCACAACTATCTGTATTACGTCCAGGACGCGCCCGAGATCTCCGACGCCGAATACGACCGGCTGATGCGCCGGCTCGAGGCGCTCGAAGCCGAGCATCCTGACCTCGTCACGCCCGAATCTCCCACCCAGCGCGTCGGCGCCACGCCGAGCGAGAAGTTCGCAACCGTGCGCCATCGCAGGATGATGATGTCGCTCGGCAACGCGATGAACGCGGACGAGATGGTCGAGTTCGACAAGCGTGTGAAGCGGATGCTGCGCAGCGACGACGACGTCGAATACGTCGCCGAGGTCAAGCTCGACGGGCTCAGCGTCGAGCTGGTGTACGAAAACGGCGTGCTTGCGGTCGCCTCGACGCGCGGCGACGGTATCAACGGCGAGGACGTGACGCAGAACGTTCGCACAATCAAGAGCGTGCCGCTGCGGCTTCTCAAACCGCACGGCGCGAAACTTCCCAGGCTGCTCGAAGTGCGCGGCGAGGTGATCCTTCCCAAGAAGGCGTTCGAGAAACTCAACGCCGAGCGCGAAGCGAAGGGCGAGCCGGTGTTCGCGAATCCTCGCAACGCGGCAGCAGGGTCGCTGCGCCAGCTCGATCCGAAAATCACATCGTCGCGGCCGCTCGATATCTTTCTTTACGCGCCCGGCGCGGTCGAAGGCGTCGAATTCGAGTCGCAGTGGGATTTCCTCCAGCACATCCGCGGATGGGGACTTCGCGTAAACCCCGAATCGAAAGTGTGCCGCGGCGTCGACGCGGTCCTCGAATACTGGAATCAGATGACCGAGCGCCGTCACGAGCTCGACTACGATGCGGACGGCGTCGTCGCCAAGGTTAATTCGTTTGCGATTCAGGATCGTCTCGGTGAGGTATCGCGCTCGCCGCGATGGGCGATCGCGTACAAGTTCAAGGCGCAGCAGGCCGAGACGCGAATCGACAAGATCGAGGTGCAGGTCGGGCGAATCGGATCGCTGACGCCGGTTGCGAAGCTCGATCCTGTGAAGCTTGCCGGCGTGACGATCTCAAACGCCTCGCTGCACAACCTCGACGAGATACGCCGCAAAGATATCCGCGAGCGCGACACCGTCCTGCTGGAGCGGGCCGGGGATGTCATCCCGTATATCGTGCGCGTGACGAAGAAGGGGCATCCGCGCGCGTCGGAATTCCAGATGCCTGCGCGATGCCCGGAGTGCGGCGCGAAAATCGTCCACGAAGAGGGCGAGGTCGCCTATCTCTGCGTCAACGCGAATTGT
>DASPQU010000323.1:0-3021 GCA_035624805.1 Binataceae bacterium (SeqCode)
TACACGGGCGAAGACGGCTTCGAGATATTCGTCGCTCCCGCGCGTGCGGAGCGATTGTTTCATGCGCTGATCGACGCCGGTGCGAAACCGTGCGGTCTTGGAGCGCGCGATACGCTGCGTCTCGAAGCGGCGCTGCCGCTCTACGGACACGAGTTAGACCGCCAGACTTCACCGCTCGAAGCGGGGCTGGCTTCATTCGTAAAATCCGGTCACGATTTTGTCGGCGAAAACGCCCTCGCCCGCCAGCGCGACGATGGTGTCCGCAAACGCCTCGTCGGTCTCATCACCCAGGACGCCCGCACCATCGCACGTCAGGGTTATCGAGTTTTCAGCGGCGAAGAGGAAATTGGAGTAGTAACCAGCGGAACCTTCGCGCCCACTGCCAACCGCCCGATCGCGATGGCTTACGTTGCGTCCGACGCAGACCTCGGCCCGGGCGCGGATGTACAGGTCGAAGTTCGAAATCGCAGGGTCGCAGCGCGGATCACGGCGCTTCCGTTCTATCGCGCGGGCCGGATGCTCGTCTGATGCACACACTTATGAGAACAACTGGAGTTTCATGCCCTAAATGAGATTCATGCCCCATACCGAAGCCGAAGTGCAACGTATGCTCGACGTCGTCGGTGTCCGCTCTATCGACGATCTGATCGCGCACGTGCCCGAATCACTCAGGAAAAGCGCTTCAATCGCGCTGGCGCCTGGAGCCAGCGAGCAGGATGTCGCGTGCGAAATCGGCGAGCTGGCGCGTCGCAACGGCGCTTCGCCGACTTTCGCGAGCTTTCTGGGCGCAGGCTACTATCGCCATTACGTGCCCGCCGCGGTTCGCGCAATCACGTCGCGCGCCGAGTTCGCCACCAGCTACACGCCCTATCAGGCTGAAGCGAGCCAGGGGACTACCCAGGCTATATTTGAGTTTCAAACGCTAATTACGCAGTTGACGGGCCTCGAGGTCGCCAACGCCAGCATGTACGACGGCGCGTCCGCTGCCGCAGAAGCCGTCCTGATGGCGCGCCGGCTGATGCCGAAGCGCAACGTCGTCGCGCTTTCGCGCGCGCTTTGGGCCGACTATCGCGAGACGATTCGGACCTATCTCGCCGCGCAGGACGAAATCGAAATCGTCGAGGTCCCTTTCACCATCTCTGGCGCGATCGATCTTGAAGCGCTCGCGCGTATCGCAAACGATCGCCTGCTGTGCGCCGTTGTGGGCTATCCGAATGGATTCGGCGTGATCGAGCCGCTCTCGCAAATAACCTCGATGACACGGGGCGCAGGCGCTCTCGCGATTTCCGTTACCGCCGAGGCTCTGGCGCTTGGTCTGCTCAAATCGCCCGGGGAATGCGGTGCTGATATCGTCGTCGGCGAAGGACAAAGCTTCGGATTGCCGCTTCAGTTCGGCGGTCCCGGAGTCGGATTCATGGCGGCGCGCAGTGCGCATGTTCGTCAGATGCCCGGACGGCTGGTCGGCCAAACAACAGACCGCAACGGACGGCGCGCCTTCTGTCTGACCCTCGCGACGCGCGAGCAGCACATCCGGCGTGAGCGCGCGACCTCGAACATCTGCACGAATCATTCGCTGTGCGCGCTGGCCGCGACCGTTTATCTCTCGCTGATGGGACGCCAGGGTCTGCGCGAACTCGCGGAGCGCAACGTCGAAATTGCGCATCGCGCGGCGGACGTTTTGGATCGAATCGGAATCGCGCGACGATTCTCCGGTCCGTTTTTCAACGAATTCGCGGTCAGCGTCCGCGATCCCGAAGCCACCCTCGCACTCGGCGAAAGCAAGGGAGTTTTCGCAGGCGTCCCGACCGCTCGCGACTGGCCCGAACTCGGCGACGGACTTCTCATCTCGGTCACGGAAATGAATTCGCCAGGCGATGTCGATCGCTTGTGCACAGTGATGGCGGAGGCGCGGTGATGGCGACGATGGGCAAGATCAGAAAGCTGCCGGAGCGAGTCGAGAAGCAGCGCCCGAGCGCGCCGGCGGCAGCGGATTCGCATCCGCTTGTCTTCGAGCTTTCGTCGCCCGGACGCCGTGGCGTTGATGTTGCTCCGCGCGAATCCGGATCCCCGTCCGGCGCGGAAATTCTCGGCGACTTGTGCCGCGACGATATCGAAGGGTTTCCCGAGCTCGACGAACCCGGCGTGATGCGCCATTTCCTGAATCTTTCGCACCTCAACTTCGCGCAGGCGCTCCAGTTCTATCCGCTCGGGTCGTGCACGATGAAATACAACCCCGCCCTCAACGACGAGGCAGCATCGATGCGCGGTATCGCCGACCTGCATCCGCGCACGCCCGCTCGTCTTGCGCAGGGCGCGTTCGAGCTGATGGCGCGGATGGAAGCCGCACTCGCCGAAATCACTGGCATGGATGCCGTGTCACTGCATCCCGCGGCGGGAGCGCAGGGCGAGCTGACGGGCCTGATGATGATTCGCGCGTATCATGCCAAACAGGGCGCGCGGCGTCATAAGGTCATCATTCCCGATACGGCGCACGGCACCAATCCCGCGAGCTGCACTCTGGCCGGATTTGATGTCGTCGTCGCGCGATCGAGCAGGCGCGGCTTTATCGAAGCGTCTGAAGTTCGCCGCCTCGTCGATGACGACGTCGCCGCGATGATGGTGACGAATCCGAATACGCTCGGAATATTCGAGCCGGAAATCCAGGCGATCGCTGATGCGCTGCATGAGCGGGGCGCGATGCTTTACATGGACGGCGCGAACATGAACGCGTTGTTGGGCGTCGCAAAGCCGGGGCACATGGGCGCGGATGTCGTCCAACTCAACCTTCACAAGACGTTTTCGACTCCGCACGGCGGAGGCGGTCCGGGCGCGGGGCCGATCGGCGTGAAGAAGCATCTCGATCCGTTCCTTCCCGTTCCGCGTCTCAGGAAAACCGATCGCGGATGGGACTTCGACTACGACCGCCCCGACTCCGTCGGACGACTGCGATCGTTCTATGGAAATTTCGGGATGATCGTGCGAGCCTATGCGTACATTCTCGCGCTCGGCGGCGACGGACTG
>DASPQU010000324.1:0-2017 GCA_035624805.1 Binataceae bacterium (SeqCode)
CGGTCGGATTTCTCGCTTACGATATCGTGCGATGCTTCGAGCCTCGCGTTCCGGCGCACGCCCACGACGACCTCGGCGTGCCCGACCTCTACATGATGTTCACCGATACGGTGCTGGTCTTCGACAACGTGCGCCAGACGCTGCGCGCGATCGCGAACGTCGCGGTCGGGGAGTATCCGTCGATTCAGGCTGCGTACAAGGCAGGTCAGGAAAGGATCGACGAGATGATCAGCAGGCTCTCGGACCCGCTGATCCCGCCGCGTTCCGAGACGCCGCCGGTCGCGCTCAGCGCCGATGCGCGCGTAACTTCGAATACTAATCGCGAAGCGTACATGGCGATGGTGAACGCTGCGAAGCGCTACATCACTGCAGGTGATATCATTCAGGTCGTGCCGTCGCAGCGCTTCGAGGCTCCGCTCGACGTGCATCCGTTTAATATCTACCGCAGTCTGCGCACGATAAACCCGTCGCCGTACATGTTCTACCTGCGCCTCGGCGATCACACGCTGGTGGGAGCATCGCCCGAAGTGATGGTTCGCGTTGAGGGGCGCGATATTACGCTGCGACCGATCGCGGGGACGCGGCCCCGCGGGCGCACCGAGCAGGAGGACAGCGCGCTCGAGCTGGAGTTGCTCGCCGATCCCAAGGAGCGCGCAGAGCATGTGATGCTTGTCGACCTCGGGCGCAACGACGTCGGCCGCGTCTCAAAGATAGGTTCGGTCAATGTCAGCGAATTGATGGTCGTCGAGCGCTACTCGCACGTGATGCATATCGTTTCGAACGTGAAAGGCGTGCTGCGCGACGAATGCGACGCTTTTGACGCGTTCGCGGCGACCTTCCCGCAGGGGACGGTCTCGGGCGCACCGAAAATTCGCGCGATGGAGATAATCGACGAACTTGAGCAGGTGCGGCGCGGCGTTTATGCAGGCGCGGTCGGATACTTCAGCTACACCGGAAACACCGACACCGCGATCGCTCTGCGCACGCTTCTCATCAAGGGCAATCGCGTCTATATCCAGGCGGGCGGCGGCGTCGTCGCCGATTCCGATCCCGCGGCCGAATACGAAGAATCCGTCAACAAGGCGCGCGCGATGATCCGCGCTCTTGGAGCCGCGCGCCAGTTCGAAGCCACCGGCGAATCCACTGCCGGGACCGGGAAGTGAACGCCATGGACGCCGTCCTGATGATCGACAACTACGATTCGTTCACCTACAACCTCGTTCAGTATCTGGGGGAGTTGGGCGCGGACGTTATCGTGAAACGCAACGACGCTATCGATATCGCGGGAATCCGCGCGCTCAAGCCTGCCGCGATCGTCGTATCTCCCGGGCCGTGCACACCCAGGGAAGCCGGTGTGTCTGTCGCCATATTTCAGAATCTGGCGGGCGAACTTCCGATTCTCGGCGTGTGCCTCGGCCATCAATGCATGGGCGAGGCGTTCGGCGGACGAGTGGTTCGCGCGGAGCGCCTGATGCACGGCAAGACATCGCCGATAATCCACGACGGCAAAGGCATCTTCGAAGGCTTGTCGAATCCGTTCAAGGCGATGCGCTATCACTCGCTGCTCGTGGACGCGAATTCGATTCCCGATTGCCTCGAGCTGAGCGCGCACACAGCCGAGGGCGAGGTGATGGGCCTGCGCCATCGCAAGCACTTCATCGAAGGCGTGCAGTTTCATCCCGAGTCGATCGGCACGCCCGAGGGCAAGCATCTGCTCGAAAATTTCCTCAGGCGGGTTGGCGGATGACATCGTCGCTCGACGATTTCCGCGCGGCGTTCGAGACGATCGTCGCCGGGCGGTCGCTAGATGCATCGACGGCCCAGCGTGCTTTCGGCGCCGTCCTCGACGGTGAGGTGGCCGAGCCTATCGTCGCCGGATTCCTGGTCGCGCTTCATATGAAGGGCGAGTGCGCAGGAGAACTGGCTGGCGCAGCGCGCGCAATGCGCTCGCGAGCGCGAAGCGTGGATCTCGGTGCGGACATCGTCGATACATCCGGCACCGGCGGCGACAACGCGT
>DASPQU010000325.1:0-6166 GCA_035624805.1 Binataceae bacterium (SeqCode)
GCCGCGTGGCCCCTCCTCGACCGGCTGCTGATGCGTACCCATTCTGACGCGTTCCACCAGGCTTCGCGCCTCCTGCCGGTTCACCATCGGATCGGTGAAAGTCGCCAGCACGACTTTCTTGTCGATCAACGCCGCCGAGAGCGCGTATTCGAGGCTGAACTTCCCCTCCAGCCCGGTTCTCGGACGGTGATGAATCAGGGGCGACAGAAAAAACTTACTCAGCTCGGCCTGTATCGAGACGACATCCGATGCTGAAATCCGATTGCGCGAAGCGAAAGCCAGGGCGCCGTCGATACTCGCGTGCGTGCAATAGCAGCAGGGATATTTTTTCACACTGAGGCCCGGACGCATCAGCGCAAAATCGTCCATCTTTTCGATCGCGCGCGCGGGGTCGTACGGCCCCGATGCAAACACTGCCAGATAGCCGAGTGGTGCTTCGAGAATCTTTTCATCCGCGGTAAATCCGGCGCGCGCAAGCTTCGCCGCCGTGATCCCAGACCACGCCGCATGCCCCGGATGGAACGGCTTGGTCATCGTTCCGAAGTTCTGCCTCAGCCCCGACGCCTGCGACGCCGCGATTCCAAGCGCATTCGCGGTCTGGCGCAGATCGAGCTTGTAGACTTTCGCAGCGGCCGCAGCTGCGCCGAGCACACCAAGCGTAGATGTCGAATGCCATCCGAGCAGGTAGTGCGCTTCGCTGAATGCGCGCATGAGCTTGGTCTCGACCTCGACGCCCGCCACGTAAGAGGTCAGCAGATCGCGTCCCGACGCGCCCGCGTCTTCAGCCGCCGCAAGCGCGGTGAACGCCACCGGCACGCTCGGATGCCCCATCGGATTGACGTCATCGTAATCGAGAGCGTGGCCGGCGATCGCATTGATCATTGCGGCATCTCTGGCCGATAGCTTGAGACCGCTTCCTCCGATAACGGTCGCACGCGCATTTCCGCCGTCAGCGCCGCCGACTTCGCATGCGATTTTCGCTGCAGGCTCGGAGCTACCCGCGATCGCACATCCGATCGTGTCGATCAGCGCGCGACGCGCGATCCGGCGAACGTCCTCGGGAATACGCTCGTAATCGAGGTTGCCGATATAGCGAACGAAGGTGTCGGTGATTTCCATAGTGATGCACCTTTGGCGACCGTTAGCAGATTCGTGTCTGTTTCGTCGACGGCTGTCTTCACACGCCGGCAACACTCCAAGACTCGCATCGTCGCGAATTCGTTTGCCAAAAGAAAAAGATTGAGATAGGTTTTGCTACAATTTGTTACTGAACGCTCCTTGTAAACGAATTGACTGTTGGATGCGTACAAGGAGCGATCAGAGACTAGATCGAGGCGCGGAGCGAGCGCGTCTCACGGTTCCGGGGGGAAAATGCCCATGATCGGACGAAGATCCGCGTCCAGTTTTCTGTGGACGCTCGTGTCCCTCATCCTGATCGCGACTCCTGCCGCGATCCCCGCGTATGCCGCCGATATCAAGTGCGTGCGGCCGCCGGCCAGTTCAAACCTGCCTGTGATAGCTTCGGTATCGCCGAACTCCGTGGCGCCTGGACAGGTGAACCTGACCGTCACGGGTACGAATTTCGGCAGCAATGTCGAGGTCCTGATCAACGGCAATTTAATGACGATCATATCGTCGTCGTCGACCCAAATTGTCGCGACCGGCATCGCCCCGCCGACGCCGGGAGGATTCGCATGGATCAATGTGGCGAATCTTATCTCGGGCACTGATCCAAAAACCGGCCAAACAACTATCAAGGCTGTCCTCTCGACAGCTTCGCCACTGGCGGTAAGCGTGCTGAATCCGCAGGTCGACTACGTCACCGCGTTCCGATTCCTGGAGCAGGCGACGTTCGGACCGACTCCAGCCGGTATCGCCCATCTGCAACGGGTTGGAATTCAGCAGTGGTTGAGCGAGCAGATGGCTGCGACGCCGTCGACGTTCCCGCCGCCGCCTCCCAAGATGGGTGGCCTCTATTACGCGCGCTCGATGTTTCTTTACAACGCGATGAACGGCCCCGATCAACTTCGTCAGCGAGTCGCGTTCGCACTCGGCCAAATCTTCGTCATCTCCGGCTTGAAGATAAATCTCGACGGGATGCTGCCGTGGCTGAACATGCTTCAGCAGGACGCCTTCGGCAACTTCAGCCAACTGCTGCAGGACGTGACCCTCAGTCCGAGCATGGGCCACTACCTCGACATGGTTAACAACGACAAGCCGAACCCAAAGGCGGGGACGTTGCCTAACGAGAACTACGCACGCGAGGTTATGCAACTCTTCACGATCGGCACCGTGATGCTTAACAACGACGGAACGCCGCAGATCGTCGCCGGAGAAACGGTACCGACTTACACGCAAACGGACATCCAAAACCTGGCACGTGTCTTTACCGGATGGACCTATCCGACCGAACCGGGCAAGACCCCCAAGAAGCACAATCCGCCTTACTTCGTCGGTCAGATGGTGGCGGACGAAAGCAACCACGATACAGATCCGAAGGTCGTGCTGGGCGAAACTACTACTGACGGGAAGAAGGCGCTGGACGATCTGAACTGGGCCCTCGGTCTGCTCTTCAACCATCCCAACGTCGGACCGTTTATCGCGCTGCGCATGATTCAGCATCTGGTGACGAGCAATCCGAGCGGGGCGTACGTCTCGCGGATCGCCAACGTCTTCAACGACAACAACAATTTCTACAACAACGGGACTCACACGCGCGGCGACCTGCAGGCGGTCGTCCTCGCGATACTGCTCGATCCCGAGGCGCGCGCTGCAGATGATCCGAACGCCGCACCGAACCCGGTGATCACCAACGGCGGCCATCTGCGCGAGCCGGTACTGTTTGCGACCGGAATTTTGCGCGCGCTCGGCGGATACGTCGGGGAGCCGAATCCACTCGCCGATGTCATCACGCCGATGGGTCAGGATCTGCTGCGTCCGGCGAGCGTGTTCAATTATTACACCCCCTTTTACCGGATTCCCGACGGTACGCTCGCAGGACCGGAATTCCAAATACTCACTCCGTCGACGGCTATTTTGCGAGTCAACTTTGTCGACGAGATTCTTGGTGCTCACCGCGCAGATCTGATGTTGAACCTGGCGCCCTTCGTCGCCCTGTCCGGCAATACCTCAACCCTAATCCAGGCCGTTGACAACGCCCTTACGGGAAGGCGGATGCCCTCGAGCATCAGCGCCTCCATACAGACCGCGATCAACGCCAGCAAGGATGCCGACACGCGGGCGCGCAACGCGCTTTATCTGGCGGCGTCGTCGGGCTTCTACCAGGTGGAGCACTGAGGCATCGGCGGACATCCCATGACCGGAGCTTTTCCGACAACCCAAGAGGCGAACTGAAATGACGACCATAATTTCACGCAGAAGTTTCCTGCGTATCGGATGTTGCGGCGTTACCACGCTCGCGCTTGACGGCGTGATGAGCCGTTTCGGGATGATGAACGCGCTCGCCGCAGCGACCGCTGACTACAAGGCCCTGGTGTGCGTCTTCCTGTTCGGCGGCAACGACGCAAACAACATGGTCATTCCGATGGATTCGCGATACGCGACCTATCAGAGCATTCGCGGGCCGCTTGCGCTGGCTCAGGGCACGCTGCTCCCGATCGCGACCAAATCAAACGTTCCGTACGGACTGCATCCGGGGTTGCCGGAAATCCAGAATCTGTACAACTCGAAAGCCGCCGCAATCATCGCCAACGTGGGAACGCTGGTCGAGCCGACCACTCGCAACGAATATCAGAATGTCGCGAATTTCCCGCTGCCCAACAATCTCTTTTCGCATTCCGATCAGCAATCCGAATGGCAGAGCGGGATGCAGGATGCTAAATCGGGGACCAGCGGATGGGGCGGCAGAATAGCGGATATCATGCAGCCTGCGGGCGCGATGCTGCCGGATGGCATCTCGGTGGCGGGCAACAGTCTTTTCGTAACTGGACAAACGACCACGCCCGCAACGTTGGTTCCCGGATCGACCGGACTCGGATTGGCGGGATCAAACAGCTCGGCTGCATCGGTCGCGCGCGACACCGCGCTTCAGCAGATCCTGAACTTCGACACCGGATTCTCGCTGGTACAGGCTGCGAACGGAATTCTGTCCAACGGCTTGCAGGTGAGCAAAGTTCTCAACCAGGCCATCTCAGGTCAGAGCACGCTCAAGACCGTGTTTCCCGCGACCGATCTGGGCAATCAGTTGCAGCAAATCGCGCGCATCATCCAGGTGCGGCAGACGCTGGGCGTGACTCGGCAGATTTTCTTCGCGGCGATCGGAGGCTTCGATACGCACAGCGCCGAACTATCCACGCAGGCGGCCCTTTATCCTGAAGTGAGCGGCGCCCTTGCCGCATTGTATGCCGCGACGCAGGAACTCGGAGTCGACAGCGACGTGACGACCTTCACCATGTCGGATTTCTCGCGCACCTTCCAGCCCAGCTCGACCGACGGGACCGATCACGCATGGGGAAGCCATCATCTGGTGATCGGCGCCAGTGTTGTCGGCGGCGATATGTACGGCACATTCCCGACGCTCGCGCTGAATACCGGCGACGACGCCAACGATCGCGGCGTGTGGATACCGACGACGTCGGTCGCGCAATACGGATCGTCGCTGGCGGCGTGGTTCGGAATTGGATCGGCGGATATGCCGACGATCTTCCCTAATATCGCCAATTTCAGCGGCTCCCCCGCGCTTGGATTTATGGGTTGAGGCGCTATCGAGCGAGCTTCCGTAAGAGAACGGCGTCCGCATCCGCGGGCGCCGTTTTTGTTTTTACGGCCTCGATAGCATGGACACCGGAACGATGAAAAAATGACGCGACCGGTGACGTGGCAGGAGAACGCTCGTATGTCGAATCCTCAATCAGCGATTATTCCGGAACCTTCCGATCAGGCGATATTCATGACGATGCGCGCGGGGGATCGCAGCCAGTCGGCGCTGCGCGAAGTCGCGCGGGTTCTCACGCAGATTCCTTCAATCGCGCGGAGCGTTGCGGATCAGGACCGCGATGCGAAGCTCGTCTCGTCGATCGCGATCGGTTCCGGCTTGTGGGACGCACTCTCTCCGGCAAAACGTCCCGCCGGATTGCGTCCCTTCAAGGCGATCTCGTCGGCGAGCGGCAGCGCACCATCCACTGGAGGAGATCTCCTGCTGCATGCGGTATCGAAGCGGCGCGATCTGAATTTCGTTCTCGGGATGCGGCTTCGCCGCGCGCTGGCGGGCCTCGTCGAGGTTGCTGACGAAGTTCAAGGATTCCGCTATCTCGATGGCCGGGATCTTACCGACTTCATCGACGGCACCGAGAACCCCAAGGGAGACGACGATCGCAAGGAGGTCGCTCTGATTGGCGACGAAGACGCGGACTTCGCGGGCGGCAGCTACGTCTTCACCCAGCGCTACGTTCATAATCTCTCGAACTGGAACACGATCGATACGAAAGATCAGGAACGCGCGATCGGCAGGCGCAAACGAGACAGCGAAGAACTATCCGCGTCGGAGAGACCGCCGACCGCTCATATCGCGCGCGTCGTGATGGAGCGCGACGGACAGGAACTGGAAATCGTGCGTCACAGCTTTCCGTACGGGACGACCTCGGAGCACGGGCTGTTCTTCATCGCCTACTGCCGCACCCTCGATATCCCGGAAGCTATGCTCGCACGGATGATGGGAACCGCGGGCGACGGTCTGCACGATCGCCTGATGGACTTCGTCAAAGCCGTCACCGGCGCGAATTTCTTCGCGCCGTCGCTCGAAACGCTGGCATCGTTGCCGTAACTGACAGTAAGTTGACAGCTGTTCCGCAATTTCGCGACGGCGTCGCAGGCGAAGATCCGGGAAAGACGTTTCACGTGAAACATTCGATCGATGTTTCACGTGAAACGTCAGCGCAGTTTCCTGCGACACTCAGCCTAAGTTAGCCAAAAATTGCAGCACTTCGCCATTAAATTTCGCCGGCTGATCGATATTCGCCGCGTGGCCTGCATTCGCGATCACGACTTTGCGCGCGCCCGGAATTTTCGCCGCCATGTAGTCCGAAGAGTTCAGGAACGGCTCGTCATTCGCGCCGACGATCACGATCGACGGCACTTTGATCGAAGGCAGCGATTCGATCACGCGTGAATCATGCTGCGTGAGCATCCCCCGCGCGGCCTTGATCAA
>DASPQU010000326.1:0-3584 GCA_035624805.1 Binataceae bacterium (SeqCode)
CTACGCCGATAATCCGACCGCCAATCGATGGCATCGGTTGTGCCGCGGCGTCCTGCCCATGGATGACATCGCGCGTTTGTACAGCTCGGCGAAAATCGTCCTCAACTACCACGAAGATTCGCAGCGCGAATGGGGGATGTGGAACAATCGCGTGTTCGAAGCTCTCGCGTGTGGCGCCCTGCTCATCACTGACGACGCCGAAGGACTCGCGGAAGAATTTCGCGATGGGTTGGCGCCGACCCAAGGAGGAGCCGATACCCGCCGTCTCATCGAACACTATCTCGCGCATCCCGAAGAACGAGCGCGTATCGGAGCGGCCGGACGCGCCATCGTTCGGCGCCGCTATATCTACGAACACTGGCTCGCGCCGGTGAGAGACTTTTGTACGCGCGTGGTGGCCGATGCCAGGCAATCGAGAAATCATGACGCGCTGCCGGCCAATGAGCGCTTACCGAACCGTCCGGACTTCTCGATTGTCATCCCGGTCTACAATCGGATGCTGGGACTGCGCGAAGCTGTCGAGAGCGCGCTCGCGCAAACCTATCGCAATTTCGAACTGATCATCGCCGACGACGGGAGCGACTCGCCCGACGTACAGGAATTTCTGGATCTTTGCCGGCGCGACTCAAGAATAAGCGTCCTCCGATTGCCCCATCGCGGTCCGGGCGCTGCCCTCAACGCGGCGGCGCGAGGCGCGCGCGGAGAATACCTGTGTCGTCTTGACTCGGACGACATGCTTTCGAACGACGCGCTCGAAACGTTGCGCGGCTACATCGCGCGCGAACCGGATGTCTCGTACTTTTACTCGTCGCGCCTGGTGATAGACGAAGCCGGCGAAGTCATGGAAAGTCACCATCGCAGCCGCCCGTTCGATCTCCAGGCGCTTGCCGAACGATTCATCTGCAACCATCTGATTTGTATCAGGCGTCGGGACTTTCTCGCGGTGAACGGTTTTCGCGAGGAAATCCGATTTGGCGAAGATTACGACCTCGCACTGAGGATGGCGGCGCGCTTTCGATTCCGAAACGTCGACGAGTTTCTTTACAAGCTCCGCTACCATCGCGCCGGAAACATCACAAACGGCCTATCGGCCGCCGAGCGTGACTTTTGGCTTCGCGAAATCGCGTCCTCTTCCGGAGCGGCGCTTCGATCGATAGTGGACGACGCGGGTGAGAAGTGTGCCTGACGTGAAAAATCCCGCGATAGTCGCCGAGCACGTGTCGAAGGTCTATCAGGTTCTCAGCGGCCCCGAATCGCTGTTCGTGAGCACCGCCCGCAGGCTCGCGCGTCGCAGCCAACCCTCGCGAGTCGTGAACGCGTTGAACGACGTCTCGCTCAGCGTCGCTCGTGGAGAATCGCTCGGAGTGGTGGGGAGCAACGGGGCGGGAAAGAGCACGCTGCTGAAAATCGTGGCTGGAATCACGACCCCGACTTCCGGCGCCGTGCGCGTACGCGGCCGGATCGCTTCGCAGCTTGCCCTGGGATGCGGTTTCCATCCGTTTCTGAGCGGACGCGAAAACATTTTTTTGCAGGGCACAATCCTGGGAATGACCAATCGCGACGTGCGGCGCAATATCGACGAGATCATCGCGTATGCAGGCCTCGAGGAGATGATCGATCGTCCGCTTTGGACATATTCCACCGGCATGATCGCGCGGCTCGGGTTCTCGATCGCAGTGTTCGTCGACTTTGAGGTACTGCTGCTGGATGAGGCGCTCAGCGCGGGCGACGCGGGTTTTCGCGAGCGGTGCGCTGAGGCGCTGCGCGGCTTTCGCGCGCGCGGCGCAACGATGCTCGTGGTTTCGCACGGTTCCGAAAACTTGCGCGAGCTTTGCGATCGCGTCGCGTGGATCGAACACGGCGCGATTCGGATGATCGGCGCGCCTCGCGAAGTTCTGTCCCGATATGAGGAAGCCCAGCGCGGAGTAAAGCCGCGCGCCACCGGGAACGCGGCAGCCTCATGATTCGCCTCGGGTTCATATGCGACAGTTTCGAGATGGGCGGTCTGGAACAGAGCTGCCTCGAAGTGATGCGGCGTCTCGATCGCGCACGATTTCAGCCGCATTTCTATTCGTTTCGTCCGGGAACGTTGCTTCGGGAGGTCCAGCCCCTCGATATTCCGATCCTGATCGGACACGACAAGCCCGGCGCGGATCCGAGCTGGGACGAATCCGATGTCGCGGCGCGCGCTCGATACGACGATATTCTGGCGCAGAAACTTGCGGGCGATCGAATCGACGCCTGTCTCATCTATGCGTGGCGCGACGCGGTCAAAGTCGCCCGCAAAGCGGGCGTCAGCGCGATGATCGAACGTCTGGACGGACCCAGCCTTGCCGGCCGCGTCCTGGACAAGGCGGCTCTCGACGCGATTATCTGCGAGTCCCGCTTCGCGCGACAATCGTTGCTTGCACAGCGCCGCTTGCTCGGTTGTCGGCGCGAGCAGATCGTGATGATCCCAAACGGAATCGATCTCTCGCGTTTCGATCCCGACAGCCACGACCGCGGCGCGTCGCGCGGCGCGCTCGGCGTTGGCGCAAACGATTTTGTAGTCGGCAGCGTCGCCCGACTCGCGCCCGAGAAAAATCTCTCGATGCTTTTGCGGGCTGTCGCAAATGTTGTCCGCAGGCCCGATGCGCGGTCTCTGCGACCGGTCCGCGGATCGATTCGCGTGGTGTTGGCCGGACCCGATCGTGGATGCCGCGCGGAACTCGAAACCGAAGCGCGGGAACTGGGTATTGCCGACCGCGTGCGTTTTCTCGGAGAGCGAAGCGACGTGCCGCAAATCCTGCGCGCCTGCGACGCTTTCGCGATCACTTCGCTGTACGAGGGCGTCTCGATCGCAATGCTCGAGGCGATTGCGATGGGACTGCCGATAATCGCCACTCATGTCGGCGCGCTCGCCGAGTGTATCGACGGCAACGGAATTCTTGTTGCGCCTCTCGATGTGCCTTCGCTGTCGAGCGCGATCATGCGCCTGTCAGAAGATCCCGTACTGCGCCGCTACATGGGTCAGCGCAGCCGCGCGCTGGCGCGTCGTCACGATGCAAACGACATGGTCCGCGGCTATGAATCGGTTATCGACGGCGTCCTGTCGCGGACGCACCGGGAGAAAGCAGTTCTGCGATGAAGATTCTTTCCTTCGTCGATTCGTTCGCGTTGGGCGGTGCGGAATCGGTAGCGGTGAACCTCGCGCTCGGCCTGACAGGACATACACACCGCGTAATCCATTTCAGCACCGCCAACGGTATCGCAGCGGACTCCGATTTGGTTTCGCGTTTGGAGAACGCCGGGATTCCGTGCGCGGACCTGCCGTGGAACCTTTTGAGTACCGCACGCTCGCGCCGCCGGATGCTTCGCGACTTCGAACCCGATGTTGTGCTGTGCCATTGGTGGGGCGGAGCGCCATGGCGCGATTGGATCAAATCAATCGCCCGACGCCCGCCAGGTGAGCGCCCGGTGTTCGTGTGCATCCTCCATCATCATGGGATACCCGCACCGCGCGGCTACGACTTTTACGTTCCCGTGGCTCACACGCAGGTGGCGCAGGTGAGCGCACCGCCCGATCGGATCCACGTGATCCCCAA
>DASPQU010000327.1:0-8260 GCA_035624805.1 Binataceae bacterium (SeqCode)
CGCCTCGCGCGCGAACGCGGTCAGCCGTATCGCCTCTGCCGTGGAATTCGACCCGGTGCCGGCCACAACGGGCACCCGCTTGCGCGCCTGCTCGATCGTGAGTTTGATGACGCGCTCGTGTTCGGAATGGGTGAGCGTCGCCGATTCTCCAGTCGAACCGCACGGGACCAGGCCGTCGACGCCACTTTGGATCTGCCATTCGATCAGCTCGCGCAGCGCGCGCTCGTCTATCTCGCCGTCGCGAAACGGGGTTACCAGGGCTGACAGCGCACCGTTGAACATGAATGTACTCCCACCAAAAATCTAAACCGCGACCAGATCGTTTTCGCCGACTTCGATCTGCCCGCTGAAAACGCTTACCGCTTCTCCCGTCATAAAGACATGATTCGCGCCCGCGCCGCGCTCGGGCCACTCGATTTCGAGATTCCCGCCGCGCAACTCGAGCGTCGCCTTGCGCTCCGCGCGCCCTGTCAGGACGGCGGCAACAAGAGATGCGCAAGCTCCCGTTCCACACGCGAGCGTCTCTCCGGATCCGCGCTCCCATACGCGCATCTTCAAATGAGTTCGCGACACGGGAAGGATGAATTCCGTGTTGACGCGCTTCGGGAAAAACTTGTGATTCTCGAACCGGCGTCCGAGCGCGCCGAACTCGTGCACATCGAGCTTGAAGACGGAATCATCCTTAACGAACACGACGCAATGCGGGTTCCCCATCGAGACGGCCGTGATTTTTTCGCTCCGTCCCGCGACATCGATCGCAAACTCGATGATCCTTCCGTCCGCGGCGACCGGAATTTCGCGTCCCTCGAGGATCGGCTCGCCCATATCGACGCGCGCGCCTGTCACGCGTCCGCGATCGAACGTGAGTGCAACCGTCTTGATTCCGCAATCGGTCTCGACGGCGACCGTGTCTTTGCGTGCGATTCCCGATTCGTAGGCGAGCCGCGCGAGACAACGGATACCGTTGCCGCACATATCGCCGCGGCTGCCGTCCGCGTTGTACATCTCCATCCGGAGATCGGCGACGCGCGACGGCGCCAACATGATCAATCCGTCCGCGCCGATTCCGAAGTGGCGATCGGAAAGTCGAATCGACAACGCCGCCGGGTCGGCGGGTCTCGTTTCGCGGGCGATGACGTAGATGTAGTCATTGCCGCAGCCATGCATCTTGGTGAAGTTGAGTATCGGCATTGCGACCGAGTCAGCGCGCTTTCAGATCGACGATCTTCTCTCCCCGAACGAGGTCCTCGAAAGTCTCGCGCGCGCGGATGACATGCGCATCCGCTCCGTCGACGAGAATCTCAGCCGCGCGCGGGCGGCTGTTGTAGTTCGACGCCATCACGAATCCGTATGCGCCGGCGCTCATGACAGCGAGCAGATCGTCCCGCGACGGCTCCGCCATCTCGCGCTCGCGCGCGAAAAAATCACCGCTCTCGCATACCGGACCGACCACATCCGCGGTGACCGACTTTGTTTTCGCTGCACGCACGACCGGCCAGATCGCATGATAAGCCTCGTAGAGCACCGGCCGAATCAGATCGTTCATCGCACCGTCCACGACGACAAAGCGCTTCACGTCAGTTTCCTTGACGTAAAGCACGCGGGTTATCAGCATTCCCGCGTTGCCTACCATCACGCGCCCGGGCTCAGTGATGATCTTGAGTCCGACGCCAGCCAGCGGCTTGAGAATCGACGACGCGTATTCCGAAGGCGGGGGCGGTTCCTCCTGATAAGGGATGCCGAGGCCGCCGCCGAGATCCAGATATTTGAGTGCGATACCTGCAGAGCGCAGTCGATTAACGATCGCGGCGACTTTGTTGCCGGCTTCGGAGAACGGCGCAGTCTCGGTAATCTGCGATCCGATGTGCGTGCTCAGGCCGACCAGCTCTATATTACGAAGCGAACGAGCCTGCGCGTAGTATTCGTCCACTTGCGAGAGCGGAACTCCGAATTTGCTGTCGCGATGGCCGGTGGAAATATGCGGATGTGTGCCGGGATCGAGATCCGGATTCACACGCAGGCTGACGGGCGCTTGTTTTCCCGCACGTCCCGCAACTTCTGAAATCCGATGCAGTTCGGGGCGGGATTCCACGTTGATCATGAGAATGCCCGCGTCGAGCGCTGCCCCTATCTCCTCGTCGGTCTTGCCGACGCCGGAGAAAACGATTTTGCGGGCATCTGCGCCCGCGCGAAGGCATCGCCCAAGCTCTCCGCCCGACACGATATCGAACCCGGACCCCATCGAGGCGAACAGCCTCAGGATGCTCAAGTTCGAGAGCGCCTTCATCGCGTAACATACGAGGTGATCGACGCCTGCGAAGGCCTCGTCAAAGACGCGGAAATGGCGGCGCAGCGTGCGCGAGCTGTAGACGTAGAGCGGAGTGCCGAAGCGGGCGGCGAGATCTTTTACCGCTATATCCTCGGCAAAAAGCTGATCGTTTCTGTAATCGAAATAATGCATCGCTATTGCTTGTAAGAGTGAACTTTGGAGTATACGGCGAATTCAGGAACGATGCAGCGTTTTTATCATACCAGCGCCCTGCCGATAAGCAGCCGCGCGCCACCCGCTAGAGGCGGCCCAGAAGCAGCATACAGGCGTTGTAAACCGCGTGGGTGGCGATCGGCGCGATGAGAACCTTCGAGTGGTTGAAGCTCATCGCCGCCGCCACGCCGAGCCCGAACACCGGTATCACTGAAATAGGAGGATGGACGAGCGCGAAGAGTGCGGCGCTGCCCAAAACCGCAAGGATTGGTTTCGTGGCGCGCCGCAATCCCTGGAAAACCAGCCCGCGGAAAAGGAACTCTTCGAATAACGGAGCGCCTGCGATTACCAGAACGGACAGAACGATCGGCTGCTTCGCCTGCATAAAGAACGAAGTCGCCTCGGCGTCCTGCTTCCACGCCTCGAATTGAGGGAACCGGGCCAGAATATAAAGATAAGCGATGCCTGCGAGAGCGGCCGCCGCCCCCCACATCGCGCCTTGGATGACACTTCGCCCGATCGTTCCCGCGCCTTTGCGCTCGAGCGGCGCTATCCCTGTTTTTTCCAGGAATGCGGGCACTCCCTGCCACCAGTAGATGAAGAGCACGCCCGTTGCGACGAGAACGCCCGCGACGAAGTACGAAATCGTAATTTGGGTGGCCATCGAGGCCGTTGCCGGCATCCATCCGATAAGTGTGGCAACGAGGCCTTGCACGATGAAGAAGGCGAGCGCGGCGATCATCCCGTCCGCGATGCTGATCGATCGCGCCGGTTGGGCAAACGGGTCGAGCAGGTATGGCGACGCATCGTCAACCTTCTGCCACAGCGCCATCGCCAGCAGAGTCGAGAGCGTGAGTTGGGCGAAGCGGTTCCACGTCGACGTTGTATAGAAGACGTTCGCGTACATCAGAGCCAGCGCGATGAAGAGATACATCGGCGCAACGCCGGGCCGCGCTCGTCGCGAGCTGTCGGATGCGTCAGTTCCGAGAACCCCGATGGCGCATGCGATGAAGGCGTAGATTGCAGCGCCGAACAGCGCAAGCGCAGCATCGCCGATCGCCGCCGGATGCAGATGACGGCTGAAGACCGCTATGAGCAGCATCACGGCGCCTGCATTGACGAGACCGAGGACTCCCCACGCAGCAGCCTTCTTCAGCAGGATCGAGGCGAGCGTCTGCGGCATCGAGAGGAGATACCACAGCGTCTTTTGCTCGCGATTCAAAACCAGCATCGCACTGCCGGGGTACGTGTAGAGCGCCGCGATGAAGTAGGCGAGCGTGGCGGCATGATGGAAATTGCCGCGCACGGCGTTCGCCATTCCAGGGATCACGAACACATAGAACGCCGCTCCAAGAAAGGGGATGAATAGGGTCTGCACGAACAGGTATCGATCGCGAATCAGGAGCAGGGCTTCGGAAGCAACCACTCCCGTTAGCAAATCGTAACGAGGCCCGAATCGCTCGCCGCGCGTCGCGCCCTGATACGCGCTCCCGGAGCGGACCAGACCGTCGCGCGTGATCCATTCGGTCGCGAGCAGAGCCGCAATCCCGACTGCGAGGGGCGAGATGATCATCGCGGTCGCGGCATAAACCTTTTGCGCGAGAGATGCATGCGGCAATCCGATAAAGAGCGCAACCGAGAAAGGATTCCACAGTATCGCCGGCGAAAGCGCAGTCGCCACGCGCACCAGGACCTGGTCCGCAGGCTTTGAAATCGCCAGAGCCGCGAAGAGCATGAAGGCGGCCGTACCCAACATCCCGATCCCGGCCTGAACGTTCTTAAGCTGGCGCGAGGAAAGATAAGTGCGCAGCGCAACCTCCAAAACCATCGTCAGGCTTCCCGTGATGATCGCGAGCGACATCGTAGCGCCGAGCCCGAGCCCCAGCGACGGACGGCCGCATCCCGCGGCGTAGTAGATGAGCGAGAGGAACGGAAGGAGGAATCCCCACGTCAGAGGATTAAGGAAGGAATAAGAGAACAGGCGCGACGAAAACAAAACCCGCGCAGACACCGGAAACGTGTAGAGCCACTCCAGGCTCCATTCCACCAGCCCGAGATCTCTCTGATTCGTGGCGAGCGACACCAAAACGATCAAACCGGACCACGCCAGCAGCATCAGGGCGAGCATCCGCGAAAAAACCGACGCCGCTTCATCCGAGCGCGGCCACGTTGCGCCCGAAACGAACATCTCACGGCCTCCGTGGGTGAAACCGGCAACTCCCTTTTTCGCGAACTGCGCCTGCATCATGCGCAGTTGCGCCGGTTCCTCTTCCTCTGTGAAAGTGCCGCGGCGAATTTCGAGGATGAAAACCTGCTCGAGCTGACGATTGAACATCCCCGCGAACTTCTGCCGCTCCACGGGATTTCTGATTCCTTCTTCTTCGTGAATCGCCTTCGCAAGTTCGCTGAGACGGCCGATGGCGAAGGGACTGAGGACGATCTTGTCAGTCGGTTCCACGAGGTGCTGGGAAGCGGACGCCAGTTCAACCAGCACGCGGGAATCGACGAGCATCCCCTGAAGGGGGATCAGCACGATGATCAGGCCCGCGAAAACCATCCGCAAGCGCGAGCGCGGAGAATTGGCCCGTCGAACGCCGTCCGCTGCTTTGCGAACGCGAATCAACGCGAGGAACAGATTGAGAAATCGACGCGCCGCAAGGCGAGCCAGAATCCGAAGGGCGTCCAGCGCGCCAATTCGTCTGCCGGCGTTCACACTCCGTTTGCGTCCGCAGCCCCGCCGGCCACAGTGAAGAAGATCTCTTCGAGCGAGCTGTCGTTCGATACACGCGCGCGCAACTGATCGAGCGTGCCCTGCGCCGCCATCCGCCCGCGCGACATTATCGCGATGTGCGTGCTGAGTTTCTCGGCCTGATCGAGCAGATGAGTGCTGAAGAAGATCGTGCGGCCCGCGGCAGCCTTTTCGCGGATGATTGTATGAAGCTCTCGAGTCGCAAACGGATCGAGACCGCTGGTGGGCTCATCGAGAATCAGCAGCGCCGGATCGTGAAGCATCGCGCACACCAGCGCGAGCTTTTTCTTCATCCCGCGTGAGTAGTTGTTGGCGAACTCATCGAGCGCGTCGGTGAACTCGAGCCGTTCAAGAATCGGCGCCGCGCGAGCTTCAATTTCTTCGCGACCAAGCCCATGGAGTTCGCCGGAGAACCGAATGATCTCGCTGCCGCGAAGATGATCGTAAAATGCCGGCTCGTCGGGCAAATAGCCGACGCGCCGCTTGACCTCGACCCGATCGCGAAAACAGTCGAGCCCGTCGATCGTCGCGGCGCCGGAAGTCGGCGCAAGGATGCCCATCAGCATTCGTATCGTCGTGGTCTTGCCGGCGCCGTTGGGCCCAAGCAACGCGAATATCTGCCCGTAAGACACGGAGAGCGTGAGATCCTTGACGGCCTCGAATCCTCCGAAGGACTTCGTGAGCCCGTTTACTTCGAGCAGATTTGGCGTAAGCGACGACGACATCCTGAGACTCTCGCGTGAGCCGGAAGCTCGCCAGGGCTCTACGCTAGGGGAGCGGGGTCGGCGTTGGAAGAGTGTACGTCTCGGGATTGGCCGGCGCAGGCTGCGCAGAGCGGAAGGCCTGAGCCTCGTTCGAAGGCGGGCTGCGATATCCGTCGAAAGTTTCCGCTATGACCGTATATCGATAGCTGTGACCGATTTGCGTGTTAGCGTCGAGATAATCGAAGCTGCGCTGTTGCTGGAATCGCTCTTGATCCGTAACGGGAATTTTGGCAATCACGCGCGGCGCTCCCGAGCCTTCCGCGCGATCGATCTCGAAGCTGCCCAGGTCGCGCAATTTCCGCCCGCCGGAATAACGGAAAGGCCTTCCCCAGCTCAAACGGATTCCGTCCTTGTCTGAGAAAGCGTCCAGGTCGGCGATACGCTCCGGAACGGCGGCTTCGGGCGGAATCGGTACTCCTTTCACTCCGCATCCGACAGTGGCCGCCCCGAGGATGGAGACGAGCGTCGCGATTGCCGCCAAACCTCTCATCGCGAGAGCTCCTTGATCCGTCGTTTGACGACCTCGGGCGCCGGACCGCCTGCAATTGCACGGCGCGCAATTGACTTGCTTACGTCCAGCATCGCGGTCGCATCCGACTCGAAAAGCCGCGAGCGCGCCCGGAGATCATCGATAGAGAGTTCTTCAAATGATTTCCCTGCGGCGATCGTATCCCGGACCAGCGCGCCTACGACCTCGTGCGCCTTACGAAAAGGCATCCCCCGCGCGACCAGGTAGTCCGCTAGATCGGTGGCCAACGAGAATCCACCCGCAGCCGCTCGCATCCTGGCGGTGTCGAATCGCAGTTGCGGCCACAGCTTCGCTAGAATCCCCAACGCGGGCTTGAGCGTGTCGAGAGCGTCGAACACGCGCTCCTTGTCTTCCTGCAGATCGGAGTTGTAGGCAAGCGGAAGCCCCTTGAGGATTGTCAGCATCGCCACGAGGTCGCCGACGACGCGCCCGCTCTTGCCGCGAATCAACTCCAGAAGGTCCGGATTCTTTTTTTGCGGCATCATCGAACTTCCCGTCGAGAACTCATCGGGAATCGCAGCAAATCCGAATTCGGAACTCGTCCAAAGAATGATTTCCTCGGCCATCCGCGACAGATGAATCTGGGTGAGCGCAGCAGCCGAAAGAAAATCCACCGCGAAATCGCGATCGGAAACCGCGTCCACACTGTTCATCGTGATTCGCTCGAAACCGAGGGCGCGCGCGACCGCCTCGCGATCGATCGCAAGCGTGGTCGCGGCGAGCGCGCCCGCGCCCAGCGGCATCACGTCGGCGCGCGCACGCGCCTGCACGAAGCGCTCGCGGTCGCGGTTCAGCATCTCGACATAGGCAAGAATATGATGCGCCAGCGATATCGGCTGCGCGCGCTGAAGATGTGTATAGCCGGGCATGACGGTATCGACATGATCTTTGGCGACCGCCAGCAGCGCGCGGCAAAAACCGTCGATCCGATCGACAAGCTCGGCGATCTCATCTTTGAGGTAGAGCCGGAGATCGAGTGCGACCTGATCGTTGCGCGACCGTGCGGTATGCAGCTTGCGTCCCGCAGCGCCGGCCAGATCGATCAGCCGCCGCTCAACCGCCATATGAATATCTTCGTCGCGAACGTCGAACTTGAACGCGCCGGAATCGATCTCGCGCTCGATCCGGCGAAGCCCGCGCTCGATCTTTGCGGCCTCAGTGCGACTGACTAGGCCGACTTTGGCCAGCATTTTCGCATGCGCTATCGATCCGCGGATATCGTGCCTGTAGAGTCTGCGATCAAACGGAAGCGACGCGGTGAACGCCTCGACTTCGGGCAGTCGTTCTTTGGCGAAACGTCCGCGCAGGATGTTGGCCGACGCGGCCGTGCGTCGCTTTGAAGTAGCGCGCCCGGGGGATTTGCGAGTAGTCACCGGAAATCTACGGCGATTCGATATGCACCGTGCTTATCGCAGCGGGCGCGATTTGCACGGGCACCCTCGCGCCGCGCAACTCATCGTGCCGTCGGGATGCGTGATGTGAACGTTCAAGTTGTGCCGGCAATGGGGACATACGCGCCGTGGACCCTGGACAAGCTTCGGCCCGGAGCCGGGCGGCTTGAGCCGGATCACTTTGCCCACGTCAGGTCCTATCCCCGCTTGGCGCTGTCCGCACGCGCGAGCGCCCGCAACCGCATTCCGGCGAGCCGGATTAGCCCCTCAGCGTCAGACTGCTGATAGCCGCCTGCCTCTTCGAAACTCACAAGTTTCGTATCATACAGCGAATTGGGCGATTTG